>NZ_KV832464.1:0-139549 GCF_001837455.1 Streptococcus sp. HMSC068F04 | reverse complement strand
CACCCGTTAGACGGGTGGTTATGATTTTCAATTATTTGTTGTTAATTACTGAAAAGGGTTAAATGTATCAGAACTTCCTTGTTGCCCGGCCATTTGCATCATCATTTGTTGCTGTTTGATACGCTCTGCTTCCTTATTCATATTGATAGAAACAACAAGAAGGATGACCCAACCGATGAAGGTCCAGTTTAGGAGGATGGATAAAACAAAGACTAGCCATTTCTCGTCTGTTTTGTTTAGGAGGGCTGGTAAGATAAGAAGTGCTACAAAAGGTAAAGAAAAAATTAGGAGGAAAAGTGCTAAGGGTAACGTTGCCCCAACTTCATCGCTAGCAACTCCAATTAAATATATTCCGAGGGCCCAGATGATAAATGGAATATCAGCGATGGCTAACATGATGAGGTTTGTTTGGGTTTTCTTGTCTTGTTTCTTCCAAGTTTCGTTTAGATTTTTGCTTGCTTGTTGGAAAGTTTCACCAGTTTGATTCGCAAATTGGTTAACAGTCTGACTGGCAGTTTCTACAACAGGTTTAACTTGTTCCTGGAAGGTCTTTGCTTGCTTTTCTTGAGCTAGGTTAGTTGCTTGGAAAGTCTCTTCTTCATCTGCTGTAGAGTTAGTGAGTGGTTCTTCAGCAACATCATAGCTGTCAACATTTTTTTCGGCAGTTTCTACCACTTCTGTTGATGGTGCAGATTCTGCTGGTTCAACAACTTCTGAATCTTGCTTAGTTTCTACAGTCTCTTTTTGTGAGACAGTTTCTGTTACTTCGACAGTTTGTTTGGGAGTTTCTCGGACAAACTCGCCTTTCTGAGCTGCTTCAGCCATTTCTTGAATACTTGGATTACGACCATTAACTGCTTGGAAAAAATCGATCCAATCTTGTTGCTTCATGTGTATAACCTCCAGATATCTTGATTAAAAAATGTTGATAATTTACAATTATAGCAATAGTGTAAGGGGACCGCAATGGGAGTCTTTACTTTATTTCCTTATAATCTTCTTATCACTAAAGATGGGAAAGAGAAAGAAATAGGTTAGGATATAGACCACTAGAGGATATATCAGTGGATTATAGTCCCAGGCTCCTTGCCAATCTAGGTGTAAGAGTCTAACACTAGCGCGTGTTAGGCCTGTGCTCCAAGCTTTAAGGCCAAATGGTCTTAGGATTAAACTGAGTGGTGTTGGAAGATGCAAAAGGTAGACTCCATAAACTGCCACTAAAACTAAGAGATATAATCTAAAAAAACGCTGGTGGTAGGCCCACAAGCGTGTAAAATAGTTTTTCATTAGCCAATAACTGCAAAGAGTTTTTGAGCGTTTGATTGGCGAGTAGCATCCATGATGAGGAATAAGTCAACAATTGACCAGATACCACATCCACCACACGTCAAAAGTTTACCAACACCGAGACCAATTTGTCCTAACAAAAAGCGGTCAATTCCAAGAGTCCCACCTAGAAGTGAAATAATCAACAACATTGTTGGATCTTGGAAGCTGATTGAGTAAAGCATTGAAAGTTGTTGCTCAGGAAGTGCTTCAAGACGTTGACGGATGTACTGAACTTGTTCTGTTGGGAAATACTTGGCGTTAATGGTTATCCATTGATCGACTGGATTCATAAATTAAATACCCCTCAAATTTTAAATGATATGTAAAGGATAACATATTGTAAAGGGAGATTCAAGGCGGTCAAGGCTTTTGAAGTCAATAAAAGCAACTTATTTGCAAGCTTCCACTGTGTCATAACTAGAGGATCATTAGGATAATCCTTTCGCACTATGCTTGAGAATGAGCCTACTTCTATTATTTGTGATTTCTCAACCCTTGTTCAAAACTGTCTGAGCTCGCCTTAACAGTGATTTTGTCGAGTGTTAAGGGATGGGTGAAACTAAGGGTGTGGGCGTGGAGCATAAGTCGAGATGCGGGTCGGTGGCTATAAAGAGGGTCCCCCAGAATGGCATGCCCATGGTGGGCCAAATGCACACGAATTTGGTGGGTCCGACCGGTTTTTAGTTGGCAGTTGACCAGACTAGCTCCTTTGAAGGCTTTGAGGCGCGTGATGGTTGTATAGGCAACCTGCCCTTTTCTAGGATCAACCACTCGTTTTCTACGGTCATGGCGGTCGCGTCCAATCTTGTCTTTGTACACAGTCTCCTTGGTCTGAAATTTACCTTCAGCCAAAGCACAGTATTGGCGCTGAATCTTCTTATCTTCCAAGAGTCGATTGAGAATTGGCAGGATAAAGGGATTTTTTGCGAAAAGCACAGCTCCACTAGTTTCTATGTCTAGTCGATGAACGACGTAACAGGTTTGCCCACAATAGGCCGAAACATGGTTAAGTAGAGCAATTTCTGTGGGTTCATTACCATGCGTCTTCATTCCTTCAGGCTTATTGACCACGATGAGATGCTGATCCTCATAGAGAGGCTCTACCAGACTGGCATTTCCCATAGGGATAATCTTTTCAGGGTAGTCCTCTGTATCAAAGGTCAGGCTAATCTTATCACCTTTTTCAACAGGACTCTGCCAATTAATAGTCTCTCCATTGATGAGGACGTGCTTTTTCGTGCGTAGGAAATGACGGATCTTACGAGGAATGAGGAGCTTAGTTTCTAGCAAGTCTTTGACAGTTGTTGCAGGATAGGGATTGATAATTTCTACGTGTAAAGTCATGGTTTCATTATATCATGAACGTTTAAAAGAGGACAGAATCTGTAAAAACTTGGTATAATAGGGTTATGACATTTTTTGATAATCTAAAAAACAAACTTTTTAAAGAAGAAAATAGCGGAAAGGGCAAGGATTCCCAACCTGCTGAAAAATCGAAGAATTTACAAAATAAGATAAAGGGACTCTTTGCTAAGAAACCTGATGAGGTTGAACAAGCTGTTGAAGACCTAGATATGTCTCAGGAAAGTCAAGAGACGTCACGTTATCAACGTTCTAAGCAAAAGAAACCTATTGATACGACCAAACCTTTAGGTAAGGTTCAGGCGTTCTTGAGCAAGTTTACACTTTCGCCAAGAAATCCTATTCGCCGTTTCTGGCGTCGCTATCATATTGGTAAAATTCTCTTTATCTTGGTAGCTATGTTGGTTCTGACAGTTGGTTCCTACCTTTTCTATATTGCCAAGACGACCAATGTTTCAGATCTTCAAGATGCCTTGAAAGCTACGACGGTTATCTATGACAAAGAAGGTAATCAAGCTGGTTCTTTGTCAGGGCAAAAAGGGACTTATGTGGAGCTGGATGCCATTAGTGATAGCTTGGAGAACGCTGTCATAGCAACTGAGGACCGTACCTTCTATGAAAATAGCGGGGTTAACGTCAAGCGATTCCTCTTGGCCATTGTGTCCATGGGACGCTTTGGTGGTGGTTCGACCATTACCCAACAGTTGGCTAAAAATGCCTTCTTGACACAAGAACAGACAGTCACTCGTAAGGCCAAGGAATTCTTCCTCTCTTTGGAATTAACCAAGAAATACAGCAAGCAAGAAATCCTTACCATGTACCTCAATAATGCCTACTTTGGAAATGGGGTTTGGGGTGTTGAAGATGCCAGCCAAAAATACTTCGGGACAAGTGCTGCCAATCTAACCGTTGATGAAGCAGCGACCCTCGCGGGTATGCTTAAGGGACCTGAAATTTACAACCCAATCGATAATATCCAAAATGCGACCAACCGTCGAAACACTGTCCTCGCCAACATGGTTGATGACAAGAAGTTGAGTCAGGCAGATGCCGACAGTGCGGCTGGAGTTGATATGGCTAGTCGTCTGGATGATACCTATCAAGGGACTGGCGATGACTACAAGTATCCGTCTTACTTCGATGCCGTCATTGAAGAAGCTACGAAAACTTATGGCTTGAGTGAGGATGAAATTGTTAAAAATGGCTACAAGATCTACACAGAGATGGATGCCAATTCACAAGCTAACATGCAGCAAACCTACGAAAATACTTATCTCTTCCCTACATCAGAAAGTGATGGTAGTACAGCCCAGTCCGCTAGTGTGGCACTTGATCCAACAACTGGAGCGGTCCGTGGTCTAGTAGGTCGTGTAGGTGGTACCAGTGATACAACCTTCCGTAATTTCAACTATGCAACCCAAGGTAAGCGTAGTCCTGGTTCGACCATCAAACCTTTGGTAGTTTATGCCCCGGCCTTGGCTTCAGGGTGGAGTATCAACAAGGATCTCCCTAATAAACCAATCGACTACAACGGCTATACCCCAACTAACTATGGTGATATTGAGACAGAGGATATCCCCATGTATCAAGCTTTGGCCAACTCCTACAATGTCCCAGCAGTTTACCTATTTAATCAAATCGGTATTCAAAAAGGGATCAGTTACGGTCAAAAATTCGGTCTCAACTTTGACAATGTTCCAGAAGAACTGGGGATTTCACTTGGTGGTGGTGTGACAGCCAGTCCTCTTCAAATGGCTCAGGCATATGCGACCTTTGCTAATGGTGGTGAGATGAACACGGCTTATTTCATCACTAAAATTGAAAATGCCAGTGGTGACATTATTGCTACCCATAGTAAGAAGTCTAAACGTGTTATCAGCCAGTCAGTAGCTAACCAGATGACCAGCATGATGCTTGGTACCTTCTCAAATGGTTCCGCTGTGAATGCCAACTACACAGGTTATACGATGGCAGGTAAGACAGGTACTGTTCAGGCTGAATTTAACAAGGATTTGACTAGCGACCAGTGGGTGATTGGTTATACTCCTGATGTGGTTATGACGACCTGGATTGGTTTTGATAAGACTGACGAGAGTCACTACCTAACAGGAGCTAGCTCGGGAACAGCTTCGACGATTTTCAGCTACATCGCTGCGGATGTTTTGCCAAATACACCAGGTACTGAGTTTACCGTTGAAAATGCCTATGCAGCTGATGGTCAAACACTAGACTATACGGCAGATCCAAATGACTCGCGCAATAGCAGTAACAAGTCATGGACAGACAAGGCATCAGACGTTGTGAATGACGTTAAAGATCAAGCAAGCAGCCTTTGGGATAAGATTACAGACTCCTTCTCAGGTCTATTCAGATAGCTTGTCAATTGCATTTAAAAGTGGTAAGATAAAAAGAACGGAGGCGTTATGGCACAGAAAAAAGCAAGCCTAGCGTGTGCTGAATGTGGGAGCCGAAACTACTCAATTAATGTGAGTAGCACTCCCAAACCAACACGACTAGAAGTTAACAAATTTTGTAAACATTGTAAAAAATACACCTTGCATAAGGAAACAAGATAGGAGACACCGTGAGACAAACTGGAAGTATTTTCAAAGTCTTGAAAGACACGACTTGGCCAGACCGTAAACAACGCTGGCACGATTTTATTTCAGTTCTTGAGTATACTGCGTTCTTCACTGTCATCATCTATGCATTTGATGAATTGTTGAGTCGCGCTATGTCAGCACTGATTAACTTTTTCTAAAGAAAACACAAAAAGAGTGGGAATGCCTGCTCTTTTTTGTTATAATAAATGCAGATAAAAGCGAGAACAAGGGCCACCAGGCTTTTTTATTACGCTTTGAATTAAACCTTAGACATTCACTGACATTTAACACTCGCATCTAGAAGATAGCTAGCCAAAGGTGTTTAAATGTCATTTAGAAAAAAGAAAGGAATCCTAAAATGCTAGATTCATTCGACAAGGGCTGGTTCGTCCTTCAAACCTATTCAGGATACGAAAACAAAGTTAAAGAAAACCTTTTGCAACGTGCCCAAACTTATAATATGCTTGAAAATATCTTGCGTGTTGAAATTCCAACTCAAACGGTTAATGTTGAGAAAAACGGTAAAGTTAAAGAAGTAGAAGAAAACCGCTTCCCTGGTTACGTTCTTGTTGAGATGGTAATGACAGACGAAGCATGGTTCGTTGTTCGTAACACTCCAAACGTTACTGGTTTCGTTGGTTCTCACGGTAACCGTTCTAAACCAACACCACTTTTGGAAGAAGAAATCCGTCAAATCTTGATTTCAATGGGTCAAACCGTTGATGTCTTTGATACTAATATCAAGGTTGGTGACGTGGTTCAAATCATCGATGGTGCCTTTATGGGTCAAGAAGGCCGTGTTGTAGAAATTGAAAACAACAAGGTTAAAATCATGATTAATATGTTTGGTTCAGAAACAGCTGCTGAACTTGAACTTTACCAAATCGCTGAACTTTAAGATAGACAAAAAGAGGTTGGGCTAAGAGACTTCAACCTTGGAAGACTATCTCATTAAACTTGAGGGGAGAGGCTAGAAGCTAGATTTTTGAAATTTAGTTCTGTGTCACTCCCTTTTTTCTAACGGATGATGATGAATTACAAACGATTTTACGATAGGATTAGCGCTCCTTTGCGTTCTTACGCTAAGGTTTTAGAAGGGTTGAACAAGCTTATAACTAGGACTTTTTACCTGCTTTTCCCTATATTTCTTATTTGGGTTTTGCTAAGGGGTGGCTGGTTTATTCTCTCTACGACAGTGCTTATTATGGGGGGAGGCTTTTTCCTTCTTTCTCTTGGTCGTAGTCTCTATAATCGACCGCGTCCATACCAGACTTGGGATATCCAACCCCTTATTAAGAAGGACAGTCTAGGCAAGTCCTTTCCCAGCCGGCATGTTTTCTCAGCGACTGTTATTGCTATGTTGGCACTGACGCTTAACCCCTGGCTAGGTGGGGCCATGCTTTTTCTGGCGGGGGCTCTAGCTTTTTTGCGCGTGCTAGGTGGTGTTCACTATCCTAGTGATGTTCTGGCAGGCTATGCCATTGGGATTCTTTTAGGTCTCCTTCTTTATCTTTAGAAAATTTGGGTCTTCTTCGAGAGAGGAAGGCTTTTTTCGTTGAAAAAGGAAAGGCACCTCTAGGGCACCTTTCCTTTTGTTCTAAAATTCGAGTTGGCAATTAAAGGCTGTTCCCACCATTAGATATTAGCTTAGTTTAGGACATGTTCTCTAATAGCTTGAGCGACTCCATGCTCATCATTTGAAGCCGTTACTAAGTTTGCTGTTTCCTTAACCCCTTCAGGTGCATTGCCCATAGCAATTCCTAGGCCAGCTAGAGCTATCATAGGACTATCGTTGAAGTTATCTCCGATAGTCATGACTTCTTCAAGAGGAAGGTCATAATATTTGGCAACCTCAAGGAGAGCGTGTTCTTTAGAAACATGTTTGGCAGTGACTTCTAAGTAGTTATCTTTGGATAAGTAGAAGGCTGTCTGTGGAAAATCCATGCTTAGGAGTTTTTGGTGGAGGTCCTGGATAACTTCAGGCTCATCAATCAACAATAGCTTGTGGATAGGTGGTTCTGAGTCTGAGACCGTGTCTTGCAGTTCCTTAATAATAGGAGATTCACCCGTGATACTTCCTTCCAACTGAGACCATTTGTCTAGTTCGTTGGTGATCCAGTCCTTGCCAGAGTAGATATTCACAGAGACACTTGGATAATCTGTGGATAAGTAGTTAAGAAGGTCTTGGATTTCAGCTTTATCCACAGGGTGTTGGATGATAGTACGATCACCCTCAAGTACTAAGGCGCCGTTGTAGCAAGCGATGGGATTGTCATGAAGTCCCAGTTTATGAGCAATTGGTTGCATCCCTAGTGGCGAACGGGCAGAAGCTAAAACAAAGGGAATATTTGCTTTTTCAAGCTCTGGCATTACCTCAATCAGTTGCTCATCTACCTGGTGGTTACTAGTGAGAATAGTGCCATCAATGTCACTGATAATCAAACGAATATTACTCATAGTCGCTATCCTTTCCATCGTATAAAATCGTTACTTTATCTTTAAGAGACTCGACCAAATCAGGATCAGGTTTCTTATCTGTAATCCAGTAGTCAAAGTCTTCAATCTTGCCCAAGATATATTTGGAGTGCTTTTCATATTTATCAGATTCAGCAATAAGTATCTTGATTCTAGCAGCTTGCATGGCCAGTTGTTTGACAGCAACGTCCTCTTCATCTTCATAGCTGACCACTCCTTGACTGAGACTAGCCGCTCCGAAGAAAGCTAAGTCAAATTGTAGATGTTGCAAGAGCTGGGCCTCGTGAAGCGAATAGTAGAAGCGGTTTTTGCTGTAAAATCTTCCTCCCAAGAGATGAAAGTCGATTTCTTCTTTGCCACTTAGGACCAAGGCATTGTCCAAAGAGTGGGAGTAGACAGTGACGCTCTTAGTCAATTTTTGTGAAACTTCAAGCATCAGGGTAGAGACATCGAAGAAGAGGAGAGATTGGTCTTTGACCAAGCTAAGCGCTAGGTCTGCTATTTTTTTCTTGTCTTCAGTGAGTCCTTTCTGACGTTCTTGGAAGCCAAGAACAGTGGTATTTTTTACTGGGAGAATGCCACCATGGGTACGCTGAGCCAGATTCCTCTGGCTGAGGCAGTCGAAATCTCTTCTGACAGTGTCTTTGGAAACACCTAATGCGTCAACCATTTCCTTAACAGATAGGTTTCCGCGCTCCTCCAAAAGTGTTAATATTTTCTCTAATCGTTGTTCCTGATACATGAGTCACCTTCTTTCTGATACTAGTATAGCATCTTTTTGCTTTTTTGTTACATAAAAGCGCAAAAAAACTTAAAAAGAATGAAAAAAGTGCAAAATAGATTCAGGCGAATTTGCCTCTTAAAGTTCCCTTATCATCTTTAAAAATCCTTCAAAAATGCTATAATAGAAGCATTACGAATATTGGAGAGAAACCATGAGTTTTTACAATCATAAAGAAATCGAGCCTAAGTGGCAAAAATACTGGGCTGACCATCACACTTTTAAGACAGGAACAGATGCCTCAAAACCTAAGTTTTATGCGCTTGACATGTTCCCTTATCCATCTGGAGCGGGTCTTCACGTAGGACACCCAGAAGGTTATACAGCGACTGATATCCTCAGCCGTTTCAAACGTGCGCAAGGTTACAATGTCCTTCACCCAATGGGATGGGATGCCTTTGGTTTGCCTGCAGAGCAATACGCTATGGATACAGGGAATGACCCAGCAGAATTCACAGCAGAAAACATTGCCAACTTCAAACGCCAAATCAATGCGCTTGGCTTCTCTTACGACTGGGACCGTGAAGTCAATACGACAGATCCGAACTACTACAAGTGGACGCAATGGATCTTCACTAAGCTTTACGAAAAAGGTTTGGCTTATGAAGCTGAAGTGCCAGTAAACTGGGTTGAAGAATTGGGAACAGCTATCGCCAACGAAGAAGTTCTTCCAGATGGAACATCTGAGCGTGGTGGCTATCCAGTTGTTCGCAAACCAATGCGCCAATGGATGCTTAAAATCACTGCCTATGCTGAGCGCTTGCTCAATGACTTGGATGACCTTGACTGGCCAGAGTCTATCAAGGACATGCAACGCAACTGGATTGGTAAATCAACTGGTGCCAATGTCACTTTCAAAGTAAAAGGGACAGACAAGGAATTCACAGTCTTTACGACACGTCCAGATACTCTTTTTGGTGCGACCTTCACTGTTTTGGCTCCTGAGCATGACTTGGTAGATGCCATCACAACACCTGAACAAGCTGAGGCTGTAGCTGACTACAAACATCAAGCCAGCCTTAAATCAGACTTGGCTCGTACAGACCTTGCCAAGGAAAAAACAGGGGTTTGGACTGGTGCTTATGCCATCAACCCTGTCAATGGTAAAGAAATCCCAATCTGGATTGCTGACTATGTTCTTGCCAGCTACGGAACAGGTGCTGTTATGGCCGTACCTGCCCACGATGAGCGTGACTGGGAATTTGCTAAACAGTTTGACCTTCCAATCGTAGAAGTGTTGGAAGGTGGAAACGTTGAAGAGGCTGCTTACACAGAAGATGGCCTTCACGTCAACTCTGACTTCTTGAACGGTCTCAACAAAGAAGAAGCGATTGCTAAAATCGTGGCTTGGTTGGAAGAAAAAGGCTTTGGTCAAGAAAAAATCACTTACCGTCTTCGTGACTGGCTCTTTAGCCGTCAACGTTACTGGGGTGAACCAATCCCAATTATTCATTGGGAAGATGGGACTTCAACAGCTGTTCCAGAAAGTGAACTCCCACTTGTCTTGCCAGTAACCAAGGACATCCGCCCTTCAGGTACTGGTGAAAGCCCATTGGCTAACTTGACAGACTGGCTTGAAGTGACTCGTGAGGATGGTGTCAAAGGTCGTCGTGAGACTAATACTATGCCACAATGGGCAGGTTCAAGCTGGTACTACCTCCGCTATATCGATCCACACAACACAGAGAAATTGGCCGATGAGGACCTCCTCAAACAATGGTTGCCAGTCGATATCTATGTGGGTGGTGCAGAACACGCCGTGCTTCACTTGCTTTACGCTCGTTTCTGGCATAAGTTCCTCTATGACCTCGGTGTTGTACCGACTAAAGAGCCATTCCAAAAACTCTTTAACCAAGGAATGATCTTGGGAACAAGCTATCGTGACCACCGTGGCGCACTTGTGGCGACTGACAAGGTTGAAAAACGTGACGGTTCCTTCTTCCATGTGGAAACAGGGGAAGAGTTGGAGCAAGCACCAGCCAAGATGTCTAAATCCCTCAAGAACGTTGTCAATCCAGACGATGTGGTGGAACAATACGGTGCTGATACCCTTCGTGTCTATGAAATGTTCATGGGACCACTTGATGCCTCAATCGCTTGGTCTGAAGAAGGATTGGAAGGAAGCCGTAAATTCCTTGACCGTGTTTATCGTTTGATTACAAGTAAAGAAATCGTTGCGGAAAACAATGGCGCTCTTGACAAGGTTTATAACGAAACTGTTAAATCTGTTACTGAGCAAATCGAGTCTATGAAATTCAACACAGCCATTGCTCAGCTCATGGTCTTTGTCAATGCTGCCAACAAGGAAGATAAACTCTATGTGGATTACGCCAAAGGCTTTATCCAATTGATCGCCCCATTTGCGCCTCACTTGGCGGAAGAACTCTGGCAAACAGTCGCAGAAACAGGTGAGTCTATCTCTTATGTAGCTTGGCCAACATGGGATGAAAGCAAATTGGTTGAAGACGAAATCGAAATCGTCGTTCAAATCAAAGGTAAAGTTCGTGCCAAACTCATGGTTGCGAAAGACCTTTCACGCGAAGAGTTGCAAGAAGTCGCTCTTGCTAATGAAAAAGTCAAGGCAGAGATTGATGGCAAGGAAATCGTGAAAGTGATTGCGGTACCAAATAAACTCGTTAATATTGTTGTAAAATAAAAATAAATCCTTCGGAGCTTAGCTCTGGAGGATTTTTTTAGGCTCAACTTGACAAGAAAATATCATTTTGTTAATCTTATTAACAAAAGAGGAACGCTATGAATAAGAAAGAACTGCATAAGTTTAATAATCGTTTTAACAGTTTTGTTTTAGCCTTTGAACAGTTGAAAAAAGATCAACATCGGAACAGTATTGATAAATCAATCACTATTAATGAAGTCCATTTGATTGACCTAATAGGTCGGAATCAGCCTGTGAATTTAGTGAAATTATCTGAGTTACTTGAAGTCTCTAGGAGTGCCATTACTCAGAGTGTTAGACGTTTAACCAAGAAAGATCTCGTTTCTTTTGAATTTGCACCAGATAATGAAAAAAATAAATATCTGATATTATCCCAAAAAGGGGTTGACGTTTTTAATATCCATAAAGAGCAGCAAGAACATATTGAGACAGCCATTTTTTCAGTTTTAAGAAACTATAGTGAGGAGGATCTTCAAATGGTTATGAAATTGATGGATGATGTTGAAAAGGTATGGCAAGAATTACCGTGGTAAAAATCACGGTAATTTTAAAACTATATTGTTAATTACATTAACAAAAAAGGAAGATATGAATATAAAAATTGAACTGATCTCAGAGTCTGATTTAGCAGACGAATCTTTTAATATTGTCATCGATGGCTTAAAACCAAGAGAAATATATCGAGTCGAAATGTTTCTATCCGATTATTATTGTATCAATGCTCCCATGCTTTTAGCTCATGATGTTTTATGGAAATCAGCAGCGACTTTTGTATCAGATAAGAATGGTATTATTGATATTTCACAAACTCCATCTTGTTCTGGCTCTTATGAAGATATTGCAACAATGGGGTTATTCTTTAATGCCAAACCTTTGACCAATAGGAAAAAGAAACTTCCAAACTCTCTTTCTAAAATTCCCTTATTAGATCACTTTTTTGTGGAAATCAAAATTATACAAGGTAATACTGTCGTCGCAGAGAGAACTTTCACAAGACATTACATGAGTTCGCAAATTAGTCATCAAGATATTTACGGGAAACATTTTCAAGGGAGACTCTTTTATGATAAAAAGGCAATAAAAGCACCAGCATTGATTATTGTGAGCGGTAGTGAAGGAAGGATTGAAAAGGCACAGAATATAGCTCAGCTTCTATCTTCTAGAGGTTATATTTGCCTAGCAGTTGCCTACTTTGGTTTAGAGGGGTTGCCAAAACATTTGGAACGTATTCCTTTAGAGTGCCTTGTGGAAGCAAAGGATTATCTACGTCAGCATCCTCAAGTAGATAGTGAAAGAATTGGAATCTATGGACGGTCTAAGGGAGCAGAGTTAGTTTTAGCTGAGGAGAGCATTTTTAATGACGTTCAATGTTTGGTACTAAATTCACCCTCTGATGTGGTGTATGAAGGGATAAAAGGGAAATGGAACTCTCATACTTCTTCTTGGACATATTTGCAAAAAGAACTTCCTTATCAAAAGTTTCGACTTAGAGATTATCTGTTCAGCAAACTTTTAAAAAAATCCTTCCCTAAAGATTGCTCTGCTAGGATAGATATTGGTCAAATGCATTCACCAATCTTATTGCTCGGAAGTACTGTTGATGAAATATGGGATGCCTCGTCAGCAATTGATGATATTGTCTCACATTATAAAGGACACCACATTACATTTAAAAAATACCATGAGACAGGTCACATGTTGACAGTGGCTTATCAACCCAATCATCGCTATCGAAAAGATTGGCGTTTATTGATGAAAGAGAGTAAGGATTCTTGGTTGGCTACAATTCATTTTTTTGATAGGCATTTGAAGAAGCAATAAAAATAAGATTATAAATATGCTATAATAATCCCAACTAAGATAAAAACACAGTTCTGGTTGGTAGTCCAGACGTAGGCAAGCCTATCAGTAACCTTCCTCCTTGGTTGTCCATTCTTAGGGATAGATTTAAGGAGGTGCTGTCGTGGAAACAATTTCAATTGGCTTGACAGTTTATTTTGAAGATGGATTTTGGCATGGTTTGTTCGAACAAGTGTATCGAGAAACTTATCAAGTTTGTCGTGTGACATTTGGTCAGGAGCCAAAAGATGATGAAATTCTAGAGATTTTACAGACTCAGTTTACTCAATTATCTTTTAGTCCAGAAGCTACAGTTAAGCAACATGTAAAAATCAAGAATCCTAAACGATTACAGCGAGCTGTGAAGAAACAAGTAAAGCAGAAAATTTCTTCCAAGTCGAAAGAACTATTGCAGTTGCAGTATGAGGAAAGGAAAAAGATTTCAAAACATCAATCTAGTGTCCAAAAGCAATTGCTCAAACAAGAGAAATTCGAACGCAAACAGCAAAAACGAAGAGACAAGCATAAAGGACATTAATGTGTTTCTCTTTATAGAAACAGCTCTTTTCTAAATAGAAAGGAGCTGTTTTTACTAGTATTGAAGAATAGATTTCAACTGTTTCCTAATCTAGTTACTTATCGTCAAAACTTTTACTGATGATAGTTTCAAATTCAGGACAATACTTACTTGCCTCAAATTCAATGACACCATATTGGGCAATCTCATTTTGATAGAATGGATCGTGTGTAATGATTTCTTGAACAGCTTCTTTATTTTTAGCTCTTCCATCCCTCCACTTGGACTCTCATTTTGACCACTTATCCCCAAAAGCCGTTTTTTAAACGGCTTTTTTGCTAGACTGGTTCTATCAAAAGGAGAGAAAATAATGATTTTACAAGCTAAAAACATAAGCAAACGGTATAGGAACCACCTTGCTGTTGATAATATTCAATTACAATTCAAAAGAGGGACTTTCAATGCGATTCTAGGACCAAATGGAGCGGGGAAATCAACGACAATTTCCATGTTGATTGGTTTGAAACAACCAACGCAAGGTGAAATTATCTATGAATCCGGTACTAAAATTGGTGTGGTCTTCCAGACTAGTGTTTTAGATGAGATGCTGACGGTTAGGGAAAATCTGACTATTCGTGCGAAACAGTATAAAGGACTGAAACCCAATCGTGTGTCTGATCTCATTGGTCGGCTAGGCCTATCAGCTTTCCAAAAGCAGAGATACGGGACGCTTTCAGGTGGCCAAAAGCGTCGGGTTGACATTGCGCGTGCTCTGCTCTCACAACCAGATATTCTTTTCTTAGACGAACCAACGACAGGTTTAGACATTCAAACCCGGAAGTCTATTTGGGATTTGCTCTATCAATTGCAGAGAGAAGAGGGGATGACCGTTGTACTGACCACGCATTATCTTGACGAAGCGGATGAAGCTGATCTGATTTATATTGTGGACCATGGGAAAGTGATTGCTCAGGGATCGGCATTAGATATTAAGAGCCAGTATGCAAAAAACATCTTGAAGATTCGTTTCAAGGAGATACAGCAGATAGAAAGTCTTAAAACTTCGGGAATGTCAGTAGAGCAACAAAGTCAACTGGAGTATGTTTTTCAACCCGAGAGTGAAAGGCAAGCCATTGATTACCTGGCACAAGTTAGAGATAGAATAGACCATTTTGAGTTTCGTCCCGGGACTATGGATGATGCCTTTATTGCACTTACAGGAAGGGAGGTTCGCTAATGCTAGCCTTACTAAAGCGAAATTTTTTATTGTACTTCAGGAATCGTTCAGGAGTTTTCTTCTCCTTGTTGGGAGCCTTGATTTCCTTTATTCTTTATATTATTTTTCTTCAAAAAAATCTAACAGATGCTTGGAATCAACTCCCCAATAGTGGCCCTTTGTTAAATAATTGGTTGATGAGTGGGACGCTGGCTGTGACAGGGATAACGACAAGTCTGGCTGCCCTGACTCAGTTAGTAAAGGACCGTGAACATCAAGTAGATCAGGATCTTTATTTATCGGATCAAGGAAAGTGGCGGTTACCATTTTCGTATCTAACGAGCGCAATCATCATCTCTTTTTTCATGCAGGTCCTTATGTATGTGCTGATGTGTAGCTATTTTAGAGAAGTGCCAAAATTATCCATACTACCCGAACTTCTCCTCATTATGCTACTTAGTAGCCTGCTTTCTAGCTTAGTGAATGCCATTTTTGTTTACTTTTTCCAATCCGTAGACAGTCTTGGAAAGTTTGCGACCATAGTGGGGACAGCTTCTGGTTTTTTGGTAGGAACTTATGTACCTTTGGGCATTCTACCTGATTTTGCACAACTACTAATGAAATGTACTCCAGCAACTTATATTGCTGCACTTTATCGACAAGTCCTCATGAAAGAAACATTAAGTGAGACCTTTAAAGGTCAAGATAACCTTCTTCAAGAGTTTCAAGAAAAAATGGGCGTTCAGCTCAAGTGGCAAGGTTTATTGACAAAGGAAAATACTTACCTTATAGTGTTAGGAGGTATTCTTCTAGCAAGTATCCTTTGGATTGTTTTAGTGAAAAAAACTAGTCAGAAAAAATAAGTGAGAGTTGGAATAGGAATGAAACTTCGTTTTGAAGAAAAATCAGATATTTCGGCAAAGGATCCCTGTGTGGTCATCCAAGCAGAGCGATTGTCTGATCAAGCACGAGAGGTAATGGATTATCTCGAACAATTTTCAGTTGTAAATCAAGTGGTGATTCCTATTAAAACGGATGATCATTTGGTTATGGTAAAAATTGATGACATTATCCTAGCTGAGATTGATAAGAATGTGTTAACGATTTATACCGTAAACAATACCTATACGATGAGAGAGACACTAACAAACTTTCAGCATCGCATCAATCGTCGAAGTTTTTTACAGATATCACGTCATGCTGTTATGAATATAGACCATTTGGAGTCCCTATCAGATAGTTTTTCTGGCAATATGATGGCTAAAATGACAGGTGGGGTGAAGTCCAGTGTCAGCCGAAAATATGTCAAATCCTTGATGGATTATTTAGGGGTGTAGGAGGAACCAATGAAACGTTTAATTGCTTATTTTGTATCCGGCGTGAGAACGGGATCGTTCTTTTACCTTGCACTCCTTTTACTTGGTCAATTATTTCCCCAGCTTATCTATCCCAAAGTTAGTGTGGGGAATATTTTAGCCCTCTTTATGATGAGTGGTTTGATGGGAATGCTCTCGTGGATTTTGGAAGAGATTGACTGCATATCGTATAGGCTTAGAATAATCTTGCATTTCTTGTTGACGGCGATTGTACTTACAGTGACTTGTCTGATATCAGGCTGGTATGAGGCTTTAACGAACCCTGCTATATGGATTGTCTTCATTTCCGTTTATAGTATTATCTGGCTATATCTCATTTGGCAAATGCATATGAGAACACAGCGTATTAATCAAGCTTTACTGCATCGTCGAAGCCAGAAAAAGAAAAGTAATAAATTATAGTAAACTTCAAAAAAATACTCTTTTTCCTCTTGACCCTCACGCCACGTCATAGCTTATACTCTTAATCAGAGAGGAGTTCTAATGAAATCTGTAAAAGAAGTGAGCCAACTATCAGGTGTCAGTGTGCGCACCCTTCATTATTATGACGAAATTGATTTGCTGAAACCGTCAGTTGTGGCTGAAAATGGTTACCGTTACTATAATCGCGATGCGGTTGTCCGTTTGCAGGAAATATTGCTTTACCGTGAGTTAGACTTTCCTCTCAAAAAAATTAAGGAAATCGTAGGTCAACCAGGTTATGACAAAGTTCAAGCGCTTAGGGATCAGATTAAGCTCTTAGAGCTGAAAAAGTCCCGGTTGGAAGCCGTCATAGCTCATGCCAAGGCCTTACAAATGGAGGAAGAAGAAATGTCATTTGAAGCATTTGATCAAAAAGCTGTGGAAGCCTTTCAGGAAGAAGCTCAGGCTAGATGGGGTCAGACAGAAGCTTATCAAGCTTTTGCGGATAAGGAAGAGGAGTCCTTCCCTGAAGTTACAAAAGAGATGACTGCAATCATGTCTACCTTTGGACAGCTCAAGGAGTATAATCCTGGTGATGATAGTGTTCAGGAGCAAGTAAAGGGGTTACAAGATTATATTAGTCAGCATTTTTATCCATGTGACCAAACGGTATTAGCTGGTCTAGGTCAGATGTATCAAACAGATAATCGCTTTTCTAGTTTTATCGATAAAGTCGGAGGAAGAGGTACTGCCGCCTTTCTCGCAGAAGCTATTCGTATTTATTGTCAATAAACTAAGGCCAAAGTCTATAAGACTTTGGCTTTTTTCATGCCATAGTGACATTTATGTCACTATTTTTATAATCATTTAATGTTTATAATTAATGTATCGTTTTAGAAGGCGATTGGTTAAGTGTTTCTGATATTTTGCTTGAAATTTTCTTGCAGATAATCAGATATAAACTAATCAAATTCTAATCTAAATCAAATTTACGGAGGAAATCATGTCCATTTTAACCATCGACCACATCTCAAAGTACTATAATCTCGACGGTACGAACCAAGAGCGCGCTTTGAACGATGTTACACTTGAGATTGCATCAGGAAAGATCACTGCTATCTACGGTCCATCTGGCTGTGGTAAGACCAGTCTGCTTAGTATTATTAGTGGCTTGGATAGTCAGTATCAAGGAAATCTTTATTTCAAAAATCAAAACATGCGAGATTTTTCAGAGCGTGATTTGACCTATTTTAGAAAGGCTCATATTGGCTTTGTCTTTCAAAATTTCAATCTTATCCCTCATCAATCAGTCCTTGAAAATGTCAAGATGCCTCTTTACGTTAAAAATATGACTGATAAAGAGATGGTCGATATTGCGGAAAGGGAGCTCAGCCGTCTTGGAATCGGAGACTTTATCAAGAAAAATGTTAAGCAGCTTTCTGGTGGGCAAAAACAACGTGTGGCCATTGCCCGTGCCCTAGTCAATAATCCAGAAATGATTGTGGCTGATGAACCGACAGGTTCTCTTGATTCTCAGTCTCAGGAAAATGTTCTCGAAATTTTTAAAGAGCTAGCTGAGGCAGGTAAAACTGTGATTATTGTAACCCATAACCCTGAAGTGGCGGATTATGCGGATGTTGTCATTAAAATGAAGGATGGTGAAGTCGTTGAAACAATCGAAAAATAAGGGGTTGACCCTCAAGAATAAACTCAAATTGTCATTGAACAACTTTATGGAACGTAAGTGGCGTAATCTTTTGATTGCGACGGCAACTTCCATTGGTTTTATCGGTGTCTTGATTTCCTTTGGTTTGGGAAATGCTATTGTTGGTATGATTAATGACAGTACCGATGGTGGCAATATTCCATCCCAGATTCAGATCAGTCTTAGTGCTAAATCAGCAGCCAGAGGGGTTCTAAATGCGGATGACGAGAAGTTTATTCGTAGCCAGATTAAGAGTGATGACATTAAGTATTTGGAGAGTCCCTTTGGAATGAACATGGCAAGTCTTACCCTTGATGGCAAGACCATGGACTTCAGCAAGGACCTTCCTAACTATTCTCAGGTTATTAGTCTCTACAAGAACACAAAAATCTCTACATCTCGCAATGATAAGGATAAAATTTCAGCTGGGAAGCCTTTTAAATCTGAAGATGAAAAGGGCTTAACCCTTCCGATGAGTTTTGTCAAACGCTACAACCAAGAAACAGGGAAGGAGCTCAAGGCTAAAGACTTTATCGGTAAAGAGATTTCGGCTCAGATTGTTGAAAATACTGCTGAGGGAACTAAAGTAGCTGATATCAAGACTAAGATTGTCCGTATTGTTGATGACAGCGAGGATGCTGAAGAGAGCAATAGCTATCTGCCAGCTAAACAATTGGAAGAATTACTCAAAGAAAATGGCTTTACCAAAACAGTCTCTTACATGCTTTTGGAGCTCAAAGATCCAGCCAAGACCAAGGAAGTCACTAAAAAATTGCAGAAAAACAAGAAGTATCTAGTTCTTTCACAGCAGGCCATCCTAGATGTTATTATTAAATTCATTCGTGTGATTCAGGCCCTCTTGATTATCCTTTCGTCACAAGCTATCCTAGTTTCAGCTGTCATGATTGGAATTATCATCTATATTAACATCATGCAACGCTCAAAAGAGATTGGTGTTATGAAGGCTGTCGGTTATCTTAATCGTGATGTGAAAGCTATCTTTGTTTATGAGGCCCTCTGGATTACGGGTATCTCACTAGCTCTTGCCCTCCTTGTATCGCAGGGCATTGGAAGCTTGGCTAACATGATTGTTTCACATCTCTACCCAAGTGTCAGCAAGGTGTTTGACCTAAATCTGACATCAATTCTCATCATGTTTGGTTTCTCACTCTTGATGGGCTATCTGTCAGCCTACCTTCCAGCCCGTAAAATCAGTAAAATGGACCCTGTCGAGTCCCTAAGATATGAATAGAAATAAAGAGTAGTCTCCTCAGGCTACTCTTTTTTGTCAAAACAAGCATTAGAAAAATCGGAAAATCCAAACAATAATTAACTTTCTGAAAAGTGGAGACAATTGCTCAAAAATGCTATAATAGTCAGTATATACAGGCTATTAATAACAAAAAAAGAAGTACCTATTCGATTGGAGGAATTCCATGTATAAAGATGACAGTTTAACCTTGCACACTGACTTGTATCAAATCAATATGATGCAAGTTTACTTTAACCAAGGTATTCACAATAAAAAGGCCGTTTTCGAAGTTTATTTCCGTCAACTTCCGTTTAAAAATGGCTTTGCTGTGTTCGCAGGTCTGGAGCGTATTGTCAACTATCTTGAAAATCTGACCTTCTCAGAAACTGATATTGCTTATCTAAAAGATTTAGGTTATCCTGAGGATTTTCTGGACTATCTAGCCAACCTAAAACTCGAGTTGACTATCAATTCAGCTCTTGAGGGTGATTTGGTATTTGCTAATGAACCGATTTTCCAAGTGGAAGGTCCCTTGGCCCAGTGTCAGCTTGTAGAGACTGCCTTGCTAAATATCCTCAATTACCAGATTCTTATTGCTACCAAGGCAGCCCGTATTCGTTCTGTCATTGAGGATGCTCCTCTGTTGGAATTTGGGACACGTCGTGCACAAGAGATGGATGCAGCAATCTGGGGAACACGTGCAGCCGTGATTGGTGGTGCTGATGCAACGTCAAATGTACGTGCCGGCAAGATTTTTGGAATCCCAGTTTCTGGTACTCATGCCCATGCCCTTGTTCAAGCCTATGGCAACGATTATGACGCCTTTAAAGCCTATGCATCTACTCATAAGGACTGTGTATTCCTTGTAGATACCTATGACACCCTTAAGATTGGTGTTCCTAATGCTATCCGTGTCGCTAAAGAGCTAGGTGATAAGATTAATTTCTTGGGTGTTCGTCTTGATTCAGGTGACTTGGCTTATCTATCGAAGCAGGTTCGTAAGCAATTGGATGCAGCTGGTTTCCCTGATGCTAAGATTTACGCTTCAAACGACCTTGATGAAAATACTATCCTTAACTTGAAGATGCAGAAGGCTAAGATTGATGTTTGGGGAGTAGGTACTAAGCTCATCACTGCCTATGACCAACCAGCCTTGGGTGCTGTTTACAAGATTGTCTCAATGGAAGATGATAAGGGAGTCATGCATGATACTATCAAGTTGTCCAATAATGCTGAGAAGGTTTCGACACCAGGTAAGAAGCAAGTTTGGCGTATTACGAGTCGTGCTAAGGGCAAATCAGAAGGTGACTATATCACTTTCGCAGATACGGATGTTAATGCTTTAGATGAAATTAATATGTTCCACCCAACATATACTTACATCAATAAGACGGTTCGTGATTTTGATGCAGTGCCACTCTTGGTTCCAATCTACGACAAAGGGCAACTAATCTATGACTTACCAAGTCTTGATGAAATCAAGGCTTATGCGACTAAGGAATTGGACGAACTTTGGAATGAGTACAAGCGCGTGCTTAACCCTCAAGATTATCCAGTTGACTTGGCTAAAGATGTCTGGGATAACAAGATGACCTTGATTGATAATGTCCGTAAGAAAGCCCATGACTTGTCAGAGTAAAGGGAGAAATTATGACTTTGCAAGAAACTATTATTGCTCAACTAGGTGTTAAACCTAGCATTGATCCAAAGGAAGAAATTCGAAAATCCGTTGATTTTTTGAAGGCCTACATGCTCAAACATCCATTCCTTAAAACATATGTTTTGGGAATCTCAGGAGGTCAAGATTCTACATTGGCTGGTCGTCTGGCACAACTTGCGATTGAAGAGCTCCGTGCAGAGACAGGAAAAGACTATCAGTTTATTGCCATTCGTTTACCGTATGGTGTCCAAGCAGATGAAGATGATGCCCAACGTGCTCTTGCTTTTATCAAGCCAGATGTGAGTCTTGCGGTTAATATCAAAGAAGCTGTAGATGGTCAGGTTGCTGAACTTGCCAAAGCAGGTGTCACCGTTTCTGACTTCAACAAGGGAAATATCAAGGCCCGTCAACGTATGATTACCCAATACGCGGTCGCGGGTGAAAATAGTGGGGCAGTTATTGGGACAGACCACGCCGCTGAAAACCTTACGGGCTTTTTCACAAAATTTGGTGACGGTGGTGCGGATATTTTGCCGCTCTTTCGTCTAAACAAGCGTCAAGGTGCAGCCCTTCTTGCAGAACTTGGTGCGGATAAGGCCCTATATGAAAAAGTGCCAACAGCTGACTTGGAAGAGGATAAACCAGGAATCGCTGATGAAGTGGCACTTGGCGTGACCTATCGTGAAATTGATGACTACCTTGAAGGCAAAGAAGTCTCAGCCAAAGCCCAGGAAACGATTGAGTCTTGGTGGCGTAAAGGTCAACACAAACGTCACTTGCCAATCACCATTTTTGATGATTTTTGGAAATAAGAGGAGAAATGAGTTATGATCAAAGCTTATATTGATTTTTGGAAGCGTGCCTTTGACTTTAGCGGCCGTTCGACTCGTCCAGACTTCTGGTGGGCTTATTTAGTTAATGTCATTATTATTACTATTCTTACTGTTTTTTGTGTTCTTATTCCTTTCTTCAGTAATGTTGATCTTAGTGACCCAGCTCTGTTGAATAATCAGACTGAACTACAAAAAATAATTTTCTCCTATGCTTGGCCACTAATGCTTTTTAGCTTAATTGAACTTATCCCTCAATTGTCTCTACAAATCCGTCGTTTAAGAGATGCAGGATTTCATCCGGCTTGGGTACTTCTAAGTTATATAGGGCTTATACCATTCTTAGCTTTATTCACATTGATTGGAAGCATTGTCCTCCTTATCATGTCGTGTCAGCCAACGAAACCAGCACCTGAAACGCAATTTGATAAAGTGGAATAAGATTGTCATAACCCTAGGTTTAACCTAGGGTTATTTTTAAATTGAATTTTCAGAAATTAGTGATAAAATAGAGAGGAATAAGGCTTAAAAGGAGGAATCTTATGACTTCACTATCAACAGATTTCACAGATAAACTATTTGCAGAATATGAGGCCAATGCCAAATACAGTGCTATTGAGAATGCTGTAACTCATAATGGCTTGCTCAAATCCATCGAAACACGTCAATCAGAAGTTGAAAACGACCATGTTTTCTCAATCGATTTGACTAAAGATGAGGTGTCTAACCAGAAAGCTTCAGGACGTTGCTGGATGTTTGCGGCACTAAATACTTTCCGTCATAAATTAATCTCAGACTTTAAATTGGAAAGTTTCGAACTTTCTCAAGCGCACACTTTCTTCTGGGACAAGTATGAAAAATCAAACTGGTTCTTGGAACAAATTATTGCTACAGCAGGTCAAGAGATTGGCAGTCGTAAGGTTAAATTCCTTTTGGATACCCCTCAACAAGATGGTGGACAATGGGATATGGTCGTATCACTTTTTGAAAAATATGGTGTTGTACCAAAATCGGTTTATCCAGAATCTGTAGCTTCAAGCAATAGTCGTGAGCTTAACCAATATCTCAATAAGCTCCTTCGTCAAGATGCTCAAATCTTACGTGACCTAATTGCAGGTGGTGCTGATCAGGCTACTGTTCAAGCTAAGAAGGAAGAGCTTCTTCAAGAAATTTTCAATTATCTTGCTATGACTCTTGGTTTACCACCACGTCAGTTTGATTTTGCCTACCGAGATAAGGATGACAACTATCAATCTGAGAAAAATATCACACCACAAGCATTCTTTGAAAAATATGTGGGTCTCAAACTCAGCGACTATGTGTCAGTTATCAACGCTCCAACAACTGATAAACCTTACGGAAAATCTTATACTGTTGAGATGTTAGGTAATGTTGTAGGTGCACCAAGTGTTCGTTATATCAACCTCCCAATGGACCGTTTCAAAGAGCTTGCTATTGCACAGATGAAGTCTGGAGAAACTGTTTGGTTTGGTTCAGATGTTGGTCAAGTTTCAGACCGTCAAAAAGGTATTCTTGCAACTAATGTTTATGACTTTACAGCTAGTATGGATATTAACTTGACTCAAGATAAGGCAGGACGTTTGGACTACAGTGAATCTCTCATGACTCATGCCATGGTATTGACTGGGGTTGATTTGGATGCTGATGGCAAACCTGTTAAATGGAAGGTTGAAAACTCTTGGGGAGACAAGGTCGGACAAAAAGGTTACTTTGTCGCTTCTGATGCCTGGATGGATGAATACACTTATCAAATCGTTGTCCGTAAAGACTTCCTTACAGCTGAAGAATTAGCAGCCTATGAAGCAGAGCCACAAGTACTTGCTCCTTGGGACCCAATGGGAGCCCTTGCTTCAAAATAAGACAATAAATGAAACTACTGGGAAATGATTCCAGTGGTTTTTCGTAGTTTCTTTAAAATTTATCGGTAAAAAAAGAGTTATCCATTCGGATAACCCTTTTTAGTTCTTATTCTTCTGCTGTAGCAGTGTTTGAATTTGAATGTTCAGAGCCATTAGAAGCTGATGTCGATGGATTTGTTGAAGCATCAGGCCCGTACTGTTGACTATCTTGTGAACTTGATGAGTCACTGCTTTGGCTTGAGTCTAAACTTGATGATGAGCTAGATGTTCCAAGTGATCCTGTGTAAACATTTGATGTTGAAGAACCAGTAAGGAAGACATAGCTACCATTATTATAAACACCGCTAGGCATATCGAAATCTTCAGAACCCGCACCATACATCTGGTTAAGGTAGCTACTTGTTACACCGTAGATTTGTTTAGCAATGTCAAGGTCTGAATCATGAAGTGGTGTTTTACGGTTTTTGTAACCTGTCCAAATCGCCATTGAATACTTAGTATTGTAACCAACGAAAGTTTCATCTGGAACCATAAGATAAGCATAGACGCCACTTTCTTTTTGTACCTTGTAGTATTCATCGTCACCATAGTTAGATGTACCAGTCTTACCAGCATTGAATGTACCAGGGACATAAGCTTCAGTCGCTGTACCACCTGTCATTACTTGTTTCAACATGCTTGACATCATGTAAGCTGTTTGTGGCGACATGGCCTCGACACCTTTAGAATCAAATGATTTTGTTGAACCGTCTTCAAATTTGATTGATTTAATGTAAGATGGTTTATAGTAAGTACCGCCATTTGCAAAGGCAGCATAGGCCGCAGCCATTTTCTCGCTTGATGCACCGTACTTAGGATCTGACGATGTTGTTGAAGATGAGATGGCATTTGAGTAATACATTTCTGGATACTCAATACCCAAATCTTTCAAGAAGGACTGTGCATATTCCAAACCAACCGCCTGAAGAGCTTTAACAGCTGTTACGTTACGTGATTGTTGAATAGCATAGGTCAATGATATACTTCCGTAATATTTACGGTCCCAGTCGTAAACTGGGGTTGAAGAGCCAGGGAAATTATAAGGATTATCGTAAACAGTCGTACCAGTGTTTGTATAAACACCTTTTTCAATAGCGGGAGCGTAGTCAGTGATAGGTTTCATTGTAGAACCCCAGTCACGGTCAGTTTGGACTGCTTGGTTGGTACCAAGGGCAACGTTCTCATCCTGATGGCGTGATCCTAGCTGAGCAACAACACGACCATTAGTAACATCAATAATAGTAGAGGCAACCTGGAAGCTATCATTTGGATAGTAGATATAGTCATCAGTATTATAGACATTCCAAATGTATTTTTGAATATCAGGATTAAGGTTAGTGTAGACGTCGAGACCTGCTGAGTAAATATCAGCATTGGCATCAGTAGATACCTGTTCGATAACTTGTTTGATGTAGTTATCTAGATATGGTTCGTAGCTAGCTTTCTTTGTGAGTGGAAGAAGACCATCTGATATGTCAGTTTCTTTAGCTTGTTCGTACTCTTCTTTAGAAATGTTTTTGTCTTCATACATTTCACTAAGAACAGTGTTACGACGCTTTTTAGCAGCATCCGGATTAGCATAAGGGTCATATTGTGTTGGTGCTTGTGGAATACCGGCAAGAAGAGCTGCTTGGGCAACAGAGAGGTCGCTCAAGTCTTTACCGAAGTAAGATTTAGCTGCAGTCTTCATACCATAGTAACCATTACCCATATAAACCTTGTTAACGTAGAAGGTCAAAATCTCTTGTTTAGTGAATTGACGCTCCATTTGGAGAGACAACCAGATTTCTTGTGACTTACGTTTAAGGGTTTGGTCCGAAGTGTTTGTTGAGAAGTAGGCCAATTTAATCAACTGTTGGTCGAGTGTAGACCCCCCCTGGGTACTACTACGACGAAGGTTATTAACAGCCGCTCCCATGATACGGTAGACGTCAATTCCACGGTGTGTGAAGAAACGTTTATCCTCAATAGAGGTGATGGCATTAACTAGAGTTGTTGGAATTTCATCTGTGGATGCACTCTCACGTTTCTCAGCTCCCAAGTCAGCAATAAGGCTACCATTGGCGTCGTAAATCTTACTTGAGCTTGTTGATTGTAGTTTGTTCTCGGTAAGTTTAGGAACACTGCTAATATAGTAGGCAAAGAGGCTACCACCAGAGATGACACACACTACAAAGAAAGTCAGTAATCCAATAAATCCGTATTTTGCAATACGCCAGCCCAAGCTTTGGTCTGAAGTAGCTGAGCGTTTTCCCTTGCTATAGCGAGAAGAATCTGAACGTTTGGCTTTGATGTTTTTAGCACGTTTAGTTAAACCGCTCAGCGATTCTTTAAAGTTGTTGAAATTAAATTTAGCCATTATGTGTTACCACCTAATAATTTTTCAATGATTTCTAAATAAGGAACTTGAGGATAAGCTGCTTCTGCAATTGCATAGCCTCTTTTTTTGATATAATCAAGAGGCATTGATTTCGTCCCCTTATCAATTTGATAAAAAGCGATTAAGTCTTTGGCAGGCAGAAGGTAGGTTTCCTTAAGCGTCGAGAAGTGAAGTAGCACGAAGCAGATCCCATCTTGACTGATGACCTGAGACATGTGCTCAATTTGATGCGCATGAAAGTTTTTCATAGGCATGGATGTCTTTTGTCGTGTCTCTTTGGCTTCAAAATCAATGTAGTATCCTTTGTAAACACCAGAGTAGTCGGTAGTAGAGGCTTGTCTAAAGTAAGCTTCCACAATCTTTGCTCGTGAGCGTTTGGGATAATCGACTTTGACAATTTGAACAGGAGTGGGTTTTTTATGAATAACGGCTAAACCACGCGACAAATAGTAATCATTAGTCGCGTTAATAGCAGATTCAAAGCTCATCCCCCGATTGGCAAAGTTAACTCTATTTGATTTTTTAGGACGTACTTGTGCTATCTTACGAGATATCTGATGGGGATAGTTTACCATTTCTTTCCCTTCTTCTTTATAAGATATGCATAAAGACTATTTTATTATACCATAAAATGAACGAGGAAAACAATAAATGACATCACTACTGGTAACTGGTTATAAGAGCTTTGAACTCGGTATTTTTAAAGACAAGGACCCTAAAGTAACCATTATCAAGAAAGCAATTAAACGTGATTTTAAGCGTTTCTTGGATGATGGTGTGGATTGGATGATTTTTACCGGCAACCTCGGTTTTGAATTTTGGGCACTAGAGGTGGCCAAAGAACTTCAGCAAGACTATCCTTTGAAGTTAGCGACACTCTTCCCTTTTGAAACTCATGGTCAGAATTGGAATGAAGCGAATCAAACGAAACTAGCAGCCTTTAAGCAGGTTGATTTTGTCAAGTATAGCTTTCCCGCTTACCAATCTCCAGCACAGTTTAAACAATTTAATCAGTTTCTCATTGACAATACAGATCAGGCTTATTTATTTTATGAACCTGAAAATGAAACAAATCTGAAATATTTTTACGGTATGATGATAGAAGCAAGGGATTATCCCGTATCTCGACTGACTTTTGATGACCTCAATGAGGTCATGTCGGAATAGGATATAATTGAGTTTTAAACTTGCATTTTTATTTTTTTTTCTGTATCATAAAAACATTAGACAGTAAAGTATTAGTAAGTTAGATAAGACAAGTATTGGAGAATAAAAATGGCTAAGATTAATTTAACGCCCAAGAAAATCTACGAACAAGAATTTAAAACAAGCATGCGTGGATACGATAAGAAAGAAGTTGATGAGTTTTTAGATGATGTAATCAAAGATTACGGTGTCTATATTGCTCTAGTTAAGGAATTGCAAGAAGAAAATGCAAAACTTAAGGCTAAAGCTTCATCAGCTCCTGCAAGTCGCCCAGCATACGCGAGTGCGACAAGTGAGCCATCACGTGCGAATGCCAATGTTACTTCGGCTTCAAACTATGATATCTTAAAACGTATCAGTCGTTTGGAAAAAGAGGTCTTTGGAAAACAAATCGTCGAATAAAACTGGTTTGTGCAATTTTTGGATAATCGCATGGTTGCTAGTCTTCCATGAGGAAAGTCCATGCTAGCACTGGCTGTGATGCCAGTAGTGTTTGTGCTAGGTGAATTAATAAGCCTAGGGACTTGTTTTCAAGTTACGGCGAGTGAACTGGCTAAGTCTTCGGATAGGTTTTAGTAGCTCTGAAAGTGCCACAGTGACGGAGTTTTTAGGGAAACCTAAAAAGTGGAACGCGGTAAACCCCTCAAGCTAGCAACCCAAACTTTGGTAGGGGCATGGGATGGCTGGAAACGAACGGACCATCCTGACTGCTTTGCAGTAGACAGATGATTATCGAAGGAAGTGGTACCTAGTCACTTCTGGAACAAAACATGGCTTATAGAAAATTGCATATAGGTGAGGCTGGGACACATGTCTCAGCCTTCTTTTAGCAAGAATTCTCTCTTTTACAATTATATCTAAAGAAAAGAGTGGGAAAATAAACCGTCAGTTAAGAAAGTTTGTACTCGTAACAATGAGATAAAGGATGACAATGAAAGAAACATTTACATTAGTAGCAACTGCTGCAGCAGGTCTTGAAGCTGTGGTTGGACGTGAATTGCGTGAGTTAGGTTATGACACTCAGGTTGAAAATGGGAAGGTGCGTTTTCAAGGCGGTGTTCGTGCAATAGCTGAAACTAACCTTTGGTTGAGAGCAGCAGACCGTATCAAGATTGTAGTGGGTGAATTTCCAGCACGTACCTTTGAGGAACTCTTTCAGGGAGTTTTTGCCTTAGACTGGGAAAATTATCTTCCGCTAGGTGCAAAGTTCCCAATTTCTAAAGCTAAATGTGTTAAATCAAAGCTTCATAATGAGCCATCTGTTCAGGCGATTTCCAAAAAAGCTGTTGTTAAGAAATTGCAGAAGTATTTCCACCGTCCAGAAGGAGTGCCTCTTCAAGAAACAGGAGCAGAATTTAAGGTTGAAGTTTCTATTTTAAAGGATAAGGCTACGGTTTTGATTGATACCACAGGTGCTAGTCTCTTTAAGCGTGGCTATCGTACTGATAAAGGTGGGGCACCTATTAAGGAAAATATGGCGGCTGCTATCCTTGAACTTAGTAACTGGTATCCGGATAAACCGTTGATTGACCCGACTTGTGGTTCAGGGACCTTCTGTATTGAGGCTGCAATGATTGGTATGAACATTGCGCCAGGATTTAATCGTGATTTTGCCTTTGAAGCATGGAATTGGGTGGATAAAGATTTAGTACAGTCGGTACGTGATGAAGCAGATAGCAAGGCAAACTATGATGTTGAATTAGACATTATGGGTTGTGATATTGATGGCCGTATGGTTGAGATTGCAAAAGCTAATGCTCGTGAGGCAGGTCTTGAAGATGTTATTAAATTGAAACAAATGCGTTTACAGGACCTGAAAACAGATAAAATCAATGGTGTCATTATTTCAAACCCTCCTTATGGTGAACGTTTGTTGGATGACAAGGCTGTGGATATCTTGTATAATGAAATGGGTCAAACTTTTGCGCCACTTAAAACTTGGAGCAAGTTTATCTTGACCAGCGATGAACAATTTGAAAGCAAGTACGGTATGAAAGCCGATAAAAAACGTAAGCTTTATAACGGTACACTCCGTGTTGATTTGTATCAATATTTTGGTGAACGTGTTCGCCGTTCTGAGGCTAGAAAGGTAAATTAAACGTGTCAGAAGATAAAACACAAAATGGCTATGAAGGTAGCCAAGAGCTAGATTTCCAAGATGCCAAGGAAATGACAGTCGGTGAGGCTGTCCGCAAAGAAGCTGAGATTAATGCTGGTGTAACAGAAACAGATAGCATTTTGGATAAGTATATCAAGCAACACCGTGAAGAAGTTGCCTCACAAAAATTTTCAAAGAAAATTGAAGCTGACGGCGATACATCACCTTTGGATGCTTTTATTCAAAAGCAACGTCAGGAGTTTGCGGATTCAGGTTTGATTAGCCAATCAATGGCTAATGAGTCAATCAACTCAACAACAGCTACTGAAGAAGTAACACCGGTCACATTTGGTTTTGGTGCTACAGATAACAAAGCTGATGAAACTCAATCTCATATTGACAAGCAGTTGCCGAATGCTCCTGTTGAACCTGAGGTTATTGCAGAACCAGAAAGTCAAAGTTCTGAAGTTATCATTACGTCAACGAATGCTGATCGTTTCATCACGTCAGAAACAGAAAAATTTGACCTTGGTGATGCACTTGCTGATTCCTCTACTTTAACTAATCATCCAGCCTATAACGATGCATTGGTCGATAATATTGATGATAACAATCCTTTGATTGCTAACATTGATGATCCAGAACCACAAAATCCTGTTGTCGCCAATATTGATGATACTGAGCCACAAGCTTCAAACCCTTTGTTGGATGATGTTACTATCTCAGACACTATCGATTTGGCGGCTATTGCATCAACAGTGGCAGGGGTAACTGGAGTAAAAGCTGATGAAGAAAAGACAACACCAAAAGTGTCTATGGCAGTTAATCACCCATCTGCAGAAGACAGAATCTCTTCAGAATCTATTTCGCCATCGCATAAGAGTGCCTTTGATGGTGACATTCCAGTTTACCGCCGTAAAGGTGTTGTTATCGGTGCTCTAGCAGTTCTTGCTTTAGCTATTATTGGTGGTAGCTATGCTCTTTATAAGGGAACACATAGCCAATCGGCAAAAACAACAAGCACAGCTTCTTCAGCAGTGACGTCATCATCAAGCAAGGACACGGCAGCTGCTGATAATAAGGCCTTCGAAGAAATGTATAAGAATTTCTTCACAGATGACGAGCAAACAAAACTCGCTAATGATCAATTTGGTAAGCTATCAGATTTGGAAAAACTGCTCAAGAAATTGGAGAAAACCAAGTATTATGATGCAGCTAAGAAAAAATATGATAACTTGAAGAAACAAATTGAAGCTGTACAAAAGATTAACAGTCAGTTTGAGTCAGATGCTCTTGTAGATGGTAGCTATAATGCCTCTATCGCTGTTAAATCAGATGCTAACTTTAATAATCTTCCAGAAAGCGTAACAACAACTGGGAATGCGAGTCTTGATAGCACTATCCAAGAAGCTATTAAGGGTGGTAAGACTCAGCTTGAAGAAAAAGCTAAGGCTGCGAGCGCAACATCTGCAGCGACAGCTGCTGATAGTGCCAATACTGCTAGTCCTGCTGCACCTTCAGGTGATAACACGTCTGGAGCAGCTTCTACTGGTGGTGGTGCGGCTGCATCAAATACTTCTGGAGCGCAAAATGGATCAGCTAATTCAGGTGCAGCTGGTTCAACTGGTGCGACTGGAGGAACTACTGGTGGCTCAGCTGCAGCTTCAACAGTTGTAACACGCGGAATCACAAATTATAACCCATCAATCCTTCAACGTGACCGCTCACGTGTGCCTTATAATGCAAACGTAGTAGCAGATACAAGTAACCCAGCTTGGACTTGGGCTGACGGTGTTCTTGATAAGATCATCAATGAATCACACTCACGTGGTTACTTCTCAGGAGATAACTTCATCCTTGAGCCAGTTAACATTATCAATGGTAATGGTTACTACAACTTGTACCTTCCAGATGGAACTTACCTCTTCAGTATCAACTGTAAGACAGGTTACTATGTTGGTAATGGTTCAGGTCACTCAGATAAACTTGATTATTAATAATAATCTGCGACACTCCCTAGGGAGTGTTTTTTGTTTTATCTTGGTGAAGGCCTAGTTTATAAGGATTTTGTGCTATAATAGAGGGATAAGATAGGGGTGAATACTATGGCAAAATTGATGCCGGGTAGAGTCCGTAATGAGGGTATTGAACTTTTTGAAAAGGATCTCATTACCATTCATCAGGTCTCAGAAACTCAGTTGGATACAACAGTTGACCAACATCATTTAATTTATGCACTCAATGATTCTGAAATCACGTGTGACTGTGATTATTTCGCTCAAAAAGGCTATTGTCCCCATTTGGCAGCGGTTGAGTATTATCTAAAAAATGATAAAGAAGGCCAGCGTCTCTTGGCAGAACTGGAAGAGGAACAAGAGTCCTCTCAAGGCCAAGAGCGAGGTCACTCTTTTGGTGGTTTATTTTTAGAAGGCCTTTCCCTGAATGAAGATGATACCGTTAGATATAGCTTGACGGTAGAGGGAGAGGAATCTACTTTTGGTTCAGAGATTTGGTGGAGTATACGTTTACGTCGCTTACCAGATGAACGTTCTTATGTTATTCGAGATATTCCTGCCTTTCTCAAACTTGTAGAGGCTGAGGGTTATTATCAGATAGGTAAGAACTACTATGAACCCCTATCACTTATTCAATTTGACCAGGCTTCACAAGAATTTTTAGACTTCCTAGGACGGATGATTCCAGATGAAGCCAAGACTAATTTAGATTTTATTTTACCGAATAATGCACGTCACCTTTGTCTCCCTTACGGTTTTTTTGAGGAAGGTTTGAGACGGATGCAAGATTTGGATGGCTTTAGGTTTGAATGGGAAGGAACCGAATATCGCCAACTTTTGGTCGAGGATTTGACTGCTGATGCTCATCTCTTCTCGTTTGATATTTGTGTCGAGCCCAAGATGATTGAATTGACTGTCGCTGAGAAGAATAGTCAGGCCTTTTTTAATAATCGTATTCTCTTTTATCAAGGTGTTTTTTATCGTCTGAATCGAAAACAACAAAAACTTTTGGTTGGCTTACGCTCTCTTCCAATCGGAAGTGATTTGAATAAGCACGTCAGCTTTAATCTCGATGAACAAGCCATCTTGGCTGCTAGTCTTTTTGATTTTAGGACTATGGGGCCGGTTAAGGCACCAAAAGCTTTTAATATCAAGGATTTCACACCGAGATTTCGCTTTGATCTGAAAAGTGATAGTGAGATTATTCTTACATTAGCATTTGATTTTGATGGTTTCTTGGTACATGATCGCCAAGAGTTAAGTCATTTAGGATTTACTAGTAACTATCGTCATGAGCAGGCTGTTTTTCGTTTGATGTCTAAGCATGGATTCACCCCTGATTTTCAGTCATCTAAACGATTAAGTAGCAGTCAAGAGCTCTATGATTTCTTTACAAATACTCTATCAGATTTTGAAAATGCAGGAACGGTTCTGATTGGACAGGCGTTACGTGACTTACGGGTTGAACAGAGTCCACAGGTTCAGGTAGAGCGTCAGGGAAATTTATTAGATATTTCCTTTGATTTTTCAAGTCTTGACGACGAAGATGTGGATCATGCTTTAGCAGCCTTGATGGAAAGCTCGCCCTATTTTATCAATCGTAGTGGTCAGTTGATTGTTTTTGACGAAGCGACGCATCGTATTAGTGAGAGTCTCAAAACTTTGAGAGCTCGTTATTCAGGAAAAGGTCACCTAGAACTCAATCAATTAACTGCCTATCAATTGATGGATGCTCTTTCAGAAAGTGATTCTGTTCGTTTTTCAAAAGATTTCCAACTCTTAACGCAACATTTGAGTAAGCCAGAGACCTTTGATTTGCCAACCTATAAGGTAGAAGCTGGCCTTCGTCCCTACCAGGAAAAAGGTGTTCAGTGGCTATCGATGTTGCATCACTATGGTTTTGGCGGTATCTTGGCCGACGATATGGGGTTGGGGAAAACCTTGCAAACTATTGCCTACCTCTCTGCACATTTAGAAGAAGGACAACGAGTTTTGGTTTTGTCACCATCAAGCCTGATTTACAATTGGCAGGATGAGTTTAAAAAGTTTGCCCCTCAGTTAGATGTAGCGGTTTCTTATGGACTCAAGCCAAAACGTGATGACATCATTGCCGAAGACCACCAGATTATCATTACAAGCTATGCCTCCTTCCGTCAGGATTTTGATGCTTACAAGGCTGGTAAATATGACTATCTCATTCTCGATGAGGCTCAGGTCATGAAGAATACACAGACAAAGATTGCCCAATATCTACGTGATTTTTCTGTTCCACATTGCTTAGCACTATCTGGAACGCCTATTGAAAATCATTTGTTGGAGATTTGGTCTATTTTTCAGATTATTCTACCAGGGCTTTTACCAGCTAAGAAAACATTCCTTAAGTTAACACCTAAGGAAGTGGCTAGGTATATTTCTCCCTTTATTCTAAGACGTAAAAAAGAAGAGGTCCTTCCTGATTTACCAGATTTGATTGAAATCACTCACCAAAGTGAATTGTCAGATGCTCAAAAGGCTATCTATTTAGCACAATTACAACAGATGCAACAAGGCTTAATTTCAGCAAGTGATCAGGAAATCAACCGTCGTAAGGTGGAAATCTTGTCAGGAATTACCCGCTTACGACAAATCTGTGATACCCCAGCTCTCTTTATGGACTATGCGGGAGATAGCGGAAAATTAGACAGCCTTAGAGAGTTGCTTAGCCAAATTAAGGAATCAGACCATCGTGTCCTTATCTTTTCACAATTTCGTGGGATGTTAGATATTACAGAGGGTCTCTTACAAGAATTAGGAATTTCCTCATACAAGCTAACAGGGTCAACGCCATCTGATAGTCGTCAGGAGATGACCAGAGCCTTCAATCAAGGAAGTCGAGATGCCTTTTTGATTTCTCTGAAAGCAGGAGGAGTGGGATTGAATCTAACTGGTGCTGATACGGTTATTCTGATTGACCTTTGGTGGAATCCAGCGGTAGAAATGCAGGCTATTAGTCGTGCTCACCGTATAGGTCAGGAACAAAATGTCGAAGTTTACCGTTTGATTACAAGAGGGACTATTGAAGAGAAAATTCTTGAGCTTCAAGAAGGCAAGAAAAACCTGGTAACAACCGTCTTGGATGGCAATGAAAGCCGTGCCAGCATGACCGTTGAGGATATTAAAGAAATTCTTGGTATTGCAATATCTTAATTTGTTATATTTGATATTAGAATACTAAGAGGTGAAAATGCCACTAGGCAAATCTTTTGAATTAGGCTATAATAGAATATTGCAAGACGTATCTTCCCATTCCCGATTGTTTATATTAAGATACGCATCATCTCGAAAATGAAAGGAAGTCTTTTATGCATCGCCAAAGACGACAATTTCCGCTGATTCCAGACGGGGAATCTTGCTTGCAAGAACCGGTCTCTATGCGCCTATACGAAAATGAAGATTTAATCACAAATATCCGTGGCCCTTACCAAGATAAGGACTACAATGATTTGTTGCCGAACTATGATTTCTTGTCAGCTAAGCCTAGCAATCGTAAGCAGGCTCCAAAACGAGTGGAGACACAAGAAGCTGGCATGACTTATGCTGAGGAAGCCCGTGAAAAGGCTAAGCGTGATGTACGTGAGAAACGCCAAAAATTCCTCCGCCAAGAAGTTCAACAAACCAAACATACTAATAGCCGTCAACTGACTGCTAAGCCTAAGGTAGAAGCTAAACCAAGCTTTGAGGCTACTGTTGAGCCAGCTGCTGTAACAACGGATAAAGGACCAGTGACAGCCTCTATCTTGGGAGCTCCTGTAAGTGCTATCAAGCGAACTTTAGCACCTAATGGGAAGCACTCAAAGATCCATCACTTGGCAAATCGTCTGCAACAAGATTCTTACATCTTGGCAGAAGTGGCTCCAACCTATCAACAGCCTAGTAACCCATCTCGTAAGAACGTCAAGAAAAATAGCTATGACTTCTTGAAACGTAGCCAGGTTTATAATTACCCAGAACGTCAAACTTACCGTGAACACCGAGTTGCTCAAGAATTAAATTTGACGCATTTAGAAGACGCAAACTAATCGCAGTGCGATTGTAAGGAGAAACTATGTCAAAAACTTATCATTTTATTGGAATTAAAGGATCTGGTATGTCAGCTTTGGCTTTGATGCTCCACCAAATGGGACACAAGGTTCAAGGTTCAGATGTGGAAAAATATTACTTCACTCAACGTGGTCTTGAGCAAGCAGGTATTCCTATCCTTCCTTTCGATGAAAAAAACATCACAGAAGATGTTGAATTGATTGCTGGAAATGCCTTTCGTGAAGATAACAACGTTGAAGTTGCTTATGCAATTAAAAATGGCTACAGCTTTAAGCGTTATCACGAGTTCTTGGGTCACTTCATGGATCAATTCACTAGCTTTGGTGTGGCAGGTGCACATGGTAAGACTTCTACAACAGGTCTCTTGTCACATGTTATGAAAAATATCACCGACACGTCATACCTTATCGGTGACGGAACTGGACGAGGTTCTGCTAATGCACAATACTTTGTCTTTGAGTCTGATGAATATGAACGTCATTTCATGCCATACCACCCAGCATACTCAATCATCACTAACATTGACTTTGACCATCCTGATTACTTTACAAGTATCGATGATGTGTTCTCTGCCTTTGATGATTATGCTAAGCAAGTGCAAAAAGGACTCTTTGTTTACGGTGAGGATCCACACCTTCGTAAGATTACAGCCAATGCGCCAATCTATTACTACGGTTTTGAAGAAAATGATGACTTTATGGCAACAGACATTGTGCGTACAACGACAGGGTCTAATTTCAAGGTGAAACACGATGGACAAATCCTTGGAGAATTCCATGTGCCAGCCTATGGTCGTCACAATATCTTGAATGCAACTGCGGTTATTGGGAACCTCTATGTAGCCGGTTTTGACATGGACTTGGTTGCGGAACACCTTAAAACCTTCTCAGGTGTTAAACGCCGTTTCACAGAGAAAATTATCAGTGGTACTGTTGTCATCGATGACTTTGCCCACCATCCAACTGAAATTATTGCAACGCTTGATGCAGCACGTCAAAAGTACCCATCTAAAGAGATTGTTGCTATTTTCCAACCACATACCTTCACACGTACCATCGCCCTTCTTGATGAATTTGCTGAAGCTTTGAACGAAGCAGATGCTGTTTATTTGGCACAAATTTACGGTTCAGCGCGTGAGGTTGACCATGGTGATGTTAAGGTTGAAGATCTTGCTGCTAAGATCAATAAACCTGCCAAAGTGGTTACAGTTGAAAATGTCTCACCTCTCCTTGACCATGACAATGCTGTCTATGTCTTTATGGGAGCTGGAGATATCCAACTTTACGAACGCTCGTTTGAAGAGCTCCTAGCAAGCTTGCAAACACACATGTAATATATTAAGGGCTGTAGCGATTTCGCTCAGCTCTTTCTCTTAATAGAAAGGAATTTGATATGCTTATTCGACATGCCCGAAAGGATGATTGGGCTGATGTTGTTCGTATCGAACAAGAAAATTTTTCGCCTGAAGAGGCTGCAACTCCAGAGGCTATTGCAGAGCGTTTAGAGACGATTTGTGATACCTTTCTAATTGCTGAAATTGATGGCGTTGTAGTTGGTTACATCGAAGGACCTGTGATTGCGGAACGTTATCTCACAGATGACCTGTTCCATAAGGTGGCTCCTAATGCTAGTCAAGGAGGTTTTATTGCAGTTACTAGTTTGTCTATCTCCAAAGATTTTAAAGGGCAAGGTATTGGAACAGCCTTGATTGCAGCGCTTAAAGATCTGGCTATTGCTCAAAAACGCCAAGGTATTAGCTTGACTTGTCATGATTACTTGATTGCCTACTATGAGATGAATGGTTTTACTGATGAGGGAGAATCAGAATCAAAGCATGGTGGAAGCTCTTGGTATAATATGGTCTGGGAGAACCCAGAAACCCATTGATTTCAGTGTTACGTTACTGTGACAAAGGACCAATTGATTTGCATTAACTGACTTTTTAAGATATAATGGCGTTTGTTACTATAGAGGAGGTATGCCTTGACGGACAAGTTTAATGAACACTCGGAAGCTTCTGAAGATAGCCTAAGCTTCAAAGATCAGATTCTCCGAGACTTACAAGAAGCGACACGGCTCCGTTCTCTTCGTGAGGAGGAGCATAATAAAAGTGCAACTATGCCCGAGACACCACTTTCAACGTCAGCTGAGAGCGCTACAACTCGTAGTGATTCAGCGTCTAATAAAGTAAGTAACCAAGATTTTAGTTCACATTCTGTTTCACACAGTGCCTTTGCTAAATCTATGACTTCTGAGACAGCCCAAGATTCTCAACAAGATAGTCTTGGCTTGTTTTCAGATTCTCAAGAGGAGTCTTTAGTATCTGATGCTCATTCAAACCTAGCGTCTATTCCTAAAGAGCCAATTGAGGAGGAGACAAAGGTAAATATTCCTCAGGAGACTGAAACGTCGAAACGTCGTTTTAAACGTCCAGTTTGGGAAACTAGCCTTAACGAAGCATCTGAAGAGGAGTATATTCCTGCAGATGTTGCCAAGGAGCTCATTGAAGCTAAGTCTAACGAAGCTATTTATACAGACCCTAAAGAATTGGAGGCCAAATTGACCTCAGAACGTCAAAAAGAAGCATTCTTGCAGGAACATCATGCAACAAGTGACCAAGCGTCGCAAGAAAAGGTTCAATCAGAGCTAGTAGCTGATGGTAATGAGGATGATGAGAGTATTTCTCTAGAACCCTCTGGAAAACCTAAGAAAAAGAAAGGCAAGAAAGTGAAGAAGAAAAAGTCTTCGCCAAAAGATGGTAAACAGGCTGACATTGTCGACGAAGAGCCGATTTCACGTTCTAACCGAAATCACAAACGCAATAAAAATAACCGTCGTGCTGGTAAAATTGCAAGAAACATTATCATCTTCTTGCTACTTATCTTGTCAGTAGCTACATTCTTTGGTTATCGCTATGTTAGTGATGCTGTTGGCGCAAAAGATGTTAATTCAACTAAGTTTGTTAGTGTTGAAATTCCTGAAAATTCAGGTAGCAGTTATATCGGCCAACTCTTGGAATCAGCTGGTGTTATTAAGTCTGGTAAGGTCTTTAATTACTATACCAAGTTTAAAAACATCTCAAATCTGAAAAGTGGTTACTACAACCTTCAGGCTAGCATGACCATGGATGAAATTATTGAGGCACTTCAGAAAAAAGGAAGTGATAAACCTCAGGAGCCATCTCTTGGTACGGTCTTAGTCAAAGAAGGATATACCATTGATCAAATTGCCAAGGCAGTTGAAGTTAATTCTTCAGCTAAAAAAGGCAAAAAATCATCAACTGGACTTAAGGCGAAAGATTTCTTGAAATTGATGAAGGATGATGCTTTCATTACAAAGATGAAAGCGAAGTACCCAACCTTGTTGGCAAACCTTCCAAATTCTACGGATGCTAAGTATGTCCTAGAGGGTTATCTGTTCCCAGCGACTTATAACATTCATGATGATACGACGGTGGAGTCTTTGGCAGAGGAAATGTTGTCAACGATGGATGCCTACCTATCACCTTACTATGCGACGATTTCATCTAGTGGACATAATATTAATGAGATTTTGACCCTAGCTTCTCTTGTTGAAAAAGAAGGAGCTACAGATGACGACCGTAAAAACATTGCTAGCGTCTTCTATAATCGTCTAAACTCAGACATGGCTCTACAAAGTAATATCGCAGTTCTTTATGCTCTTGGAAAACTTGGTCAGGAAACGACCTTGAAAGAAGATGCAACTATTGACACAAACATTGACTCCCCTTATAATGATTATGTTCATAAGGGGTTGATGCCAGGTCCTGTGGACAGTCCTAGTCTGTCTGCGATTGAAGCGGTTATCAATCCATCATCTACCAAGTACATGTACTTTGTGGCAGATGTAACCACTGGTAATGTCTATTTTGCTGAAAGCTATGAAGAGCATCAGCATAACGTTGAAACTTACATTAACAGCAAACTAAAAGATAAATAGTCTAATTGGCTCATTAAAATCAAGCAAACGAATAGTGATTCTAACGATACAGCCAACGGCTCAAAAAATAGAAAAGAGAAAAAAATGGCAGAAAAAACATATGTAATGACACAAGCAGAGAAAGAACAACTTGAAGCGGAATTGGAGGAGTACAAACTCGTCCGTCGTCCAGAAGTTGTAGAACGTATTAAGATTGCACGTTCTTATGGTGACCTTTCAGAAAACTCTGAGTATGAAGCAGCCAAAGACGAGCAAGCCTTTGTTGAAGGACAAATTCAGATTCTTGAAACAAAAATTCGTTATGCAGAAATCGTTGATAGTGATGCTGTTGCTAATGACGAGGTTGCAATTGGTAAAACAGTTGTTGTTCAAGAAGTTGGTACAAACGACAAAGATACTTATCATATCGTTGGTGCAGCCGGTGCTGATATCTTCTCAGGTAAAATTTCAAATGAAAGCCCAATTGCTCAAGCCTTGATTGGTAAGAAAGTTGGCGACAAAGTCGCTATCGAATCACCAGCAGGTAGCTACTCTGTAGAAATCCTTAGTGTAGAAAAAACAGCCTAAGTGACTGTTGGCATTAAGGTGTCCAATATTTGAAACTAGTGGGAGTGAGACAAAACAGTTGTTCTGTCTCACTCCCTTTTTGCTTACCGGCGCTATTAGGAGTTAGGCTGGTCTGAATTAATCTATAAGAAAAGCACTCTTGGCATTTGCCAAGAGTGCTTTGTAGCTTATTTACGATTTTGCTTACCGGCATTACGGTTTTTCTTTGGTTTACTTGCAATTGCTTGAGTATTTTTTGGTGTTACATCTTTACGCTTGATTGGTGTAGTACGAGGTGCTTTTGGAGGGTTCTTTTTGAACTCTTCAGCAACTTTTTCTTTCAAGCGAGGTTTGATGATGTAGTTGGTAATCAACTGTTGGATAATAGAGAAGATACCACCAACGAACCAGTAGAGGATTACGGCTGCAGGTGAGCTAATACCAAAGAAAATCATCATGATTGGCATACTGTACATCGTCGCTGCCATTTGTTTACGTTGCTCTTCAGGAACTTGTTGAATAGACAACCAAGATTGGAAGTAGTAAAGAGCTGCGATGATGATAATCAATGGGAAGTCACGGTGACCAAGGTTAAACCAGAGGAAGTTATCTTGGAGTACACCAGGAGTGTAACGTGCTGCGTAGTAGAGTGCTGAGAAGAATGGGAACTGAATCAATAGAGGAAGACAGCCGACACCACCCATCAAGCTTAGACCGTTTTCACGCTGAGCTTGCATGAGTTCAGACTGGGCAGCCATTTTTTCCTCTTGAGTTTCGGCGTTACGCAAACGTTCGTTGATTGGTTCCAAGATAGGCGCAAGGTACTCACGTTTTGCTGATTGGTAGGCTGCGCTACGAGATTGGTGAAGACCAAGTGGCAAGATAATCAAACGAACAATGATGGTAACAAAGATAATACCAAGACCAAAGCCGAGACCAAGATTATCAGCGAAGTAGGTGATGACGTGGCTCATAGGGCGACCAAGGAGGTTCCAGACCCAACCAGTAGGATTACCAGACTTATCAAGGCTCACACATCCTGATAGGAAGAAAAGCATGCTGGCAGCAAGCCCCATCAGGGCTAGACGTTTTTGATTTTTATTCACAATATCATTCCTTTTGTTTTTTAGTTATACTTGTCTATTTTACCTTTTTTTAAGAAAGAGAACAAGCTAAAAACGGTGGCTTCCTCTTAATTAGCCATCCGAAAATCGCTGTAATTTGAGAAGTTTGCCATGGTCACATCGACATAGGTTACTTTAGACCATTTTGAAGGTCCTTTTCGAACTTCTTGAATAAATTTAGCTAACTTAGCAGGATTGTCTGACTGAGCTAGGATTTCAACAGTTCCGTCGTCATTATTCCAAACCCGACCGTATATATCTCCAATATCTAGTGCTAGAGCATAGGTTGAATAACGAAAACCAACACCTTGGACTCTTCCTGAGACTAATAATCGTACTTTTTGCATGATCCACGACCTCCTTTTGAAAGCTCTTTCTTTTAGTATAATCCTTGCTATAAAGTCGGTCAAGTCCAAGATTTATCAAGGAATTTCTGCTATAATGAGTGTATGGAAATCATTCAATCAAAGCAAAATGCTAGCATTAAGTCTGCTAGAAAATTATTGCAGCGCAAGCACCGTAAAACTAGTTATCTTTTAGAAGGATGGCATCTTTTTGAGGAAGCAAAGGCAAGTGGTGCTGAGATTCTTCAAGTTTTCGTGCTTGAGGAAATGGCTGATCGTGTGGCTAATATGGCTAAGGTGAAGTTGGTTAGTCCAGGGGTGCTCAAGGAGCTCTGTGAAACTCAGACCCCCCAAGGGATTGTGGCAGAAGTTGCTAAACAATCTCAAGCCTTGCCAGAGTCTCTCTCAGGTAAGTACCTTCTCTTGGAGGATGTTCAGGATCCTGGCAATGTAGGAACAATGATTCGCACAGCGGATGCCGCAGGTTACGATGGAGTTTTTTTGTCAGACAGATCAGCTGATATTTATAATCAGAAGACCTTGCGTTCTATGCAGGGAAGTCATTTCCATCTTCCAATCTATCGTGGACCTATTCTTGACATGGTTGAGGCTTGCAGAAAGCAAGGGGTACCCGTCTTGGCAACGACTCTCTCAGATGTCTCGGTTGACTATAAAGCAGTTAAGACAGATGGTAATTTTGCCTTAGTGATGGGAAATGAAGGTCAAGGAATTAGTCAGGAAATGGCTGAGTCTGCTGATCAACTTGTACATATTAGCATGCCAGGTCAGGCGGAGAGTCTGAATGTTGCTGTGGCAGCAGGAATTCTCATGTTTAGTCTCTAGGTCTCAAGGATGATTTTAGGAGAAAACAACTGACTTTTAAAGTAATTTTAAGCACTAGTGGTATAATGAAGAAGCATTAGAAACATTAATGAGGTATTATTATGAAACGACCAGAAGATGATAAAGAATTCATGGAAGTTGTGGGACATTTGATTTCACACCCACGTTTTCAAAAATTGGATGGGATTGTACAACACCATCATTCGACACGTTTAGAACACTCGGTTAATGTTAGTTACACCAGCTATAAGATTGCTAAAAAATTTGGCTGGGATGCCAAGAGTACTGCTCGAGGCGGTCTCTTACATGACTTTTTCTATTATGATTGGCGAGTGACTAAATTTAATAAGAGTCATGCTTGGGTACACCCACGTATTGCTGTTCGTAATGCTAGAAAGCTTGTTAATCTAAATAAAAAAGAAGAGGATATTATCCTCAAGCATATGTGGGGAGCAACGATTGCACCGCCGAAGTATAAGGAATCTTATATTGTTACTATGGTGGATAAGTATTGGGCGGTTAAAGAAGCGGCGACACCCTTACGAAACCGAATTAAAAATCGTAAGTTTTTCCGTCGTAAGACCCTACAAAGCCACCACCAATAATTCGTTATTTTTAGGAGATAACTATGGAATCAAATGCAATTTATACGACTAGTGATGCGGGCTTAAGCCGCTTTTTCGGAAAGATTTATGGCCTTGTTGGTATGGGAGTGGGACTTTCAGCAGTCATTTCTTATCTGATGCTCTTCCCTCTCTCGCATGTTTTTGTCAATATTCTCATGAATTATTCTTGGGTTTACATGGCAGCCCTCTTTTTAGAGTTTGGTTTGGTCTTTTTGGCTAGCGGTGCTGCACGAAGAAATACACCTGCAGCCCTACCTTTATTTTTGGTTTATTCCGCTTTGAATGGATTTACACTTAGTTTTATCATCGTTCAATACACGCAAGCTATAGTTTTTCAAGCTTTCCTTAGCACTGCCATTGTTTTCTTTATCATGGCCCTTATCGGAGTTAGTATTAAGCGAGATCTATCAGGCATGGCTAAGTTCCTTATGGCAGCCTTGATTGGGATTATTGTGGCTAGCTTGATTAATATTTTCTTTGCAAGTAGCATGATGAGTTTTGTGATTAGTATTGTATCAATTCTTATTTTCTCTGGTTTAATTGCCTATGATAACCAGATGATTAAAAAGGTTTACTACGGTACCAATGGTCAGGTCACAGATGGATGGGCAGTTTCTATGGCACTTAGTCTTTACTTGGATTTCATTAACTTATTCTTGAATATCTTGCGACTCTTTGCTAGACGTAATTAGTAAAAAGAATCAGCCACCTGGCTGATTTTTTAATGTCTAATAGTTTTTTGTAAGTGTCCCTTGCTGGCCTGTGTAAGCGTAGAAGAGTGGGTAGTATTCCCATTTTCCGACATAGCTATCTTTATCTGGGAAGGCCCACTTGTCGTCTTTTTTAGTAAGTTCGACTGAGTAATTATCAAAGATATTTGTTCCTTCTGTCTTTGGTGCTGATGGGCTTACTTCTTTGATTGAATTCGGTAGGTAAGTTTCCATGTAGTATTGTCTTGTTAGTTGATCGACATTTCCAGCGTTGGCACCATTGCTTTGTAGGTAGTTTTTAAGGTCATCTGTGAGATTTGGGTGATTAGCACCATAGGCATCGTCTGCAGCTTTCATACTGATAGTTGACATGCTGACATTGAATTCTGCCTTATCTTTAGCGACAATAATGTTATCAACAGTATAGCTACCGCGTTCACGGTTAGCAGTTTGGACCCAACCAAAAACTTTTGGAATTTCATCACCGGTTGGTTTGATATGATCAGTATCATCATAGCTGTATTGAAGGCTATCTGAGAAATATTGGTTAAGTTCGCCCTTGGCTTTGTCCAAGTCGTTAGAAACAAATTTACTGTAGTCTTTGCTTTCACCACCTAGAAGAACTGCATTGAAATAAGCATCAACAGCCTTTTTAACATTGGTAGTTGTTTTACCATCGAAATCTTTTAGGCTAGTAGAAACTGTTTGTCCCTCTGTTTTCTCATCTTTTGATTCAAAATAGAGTTTATAGCTTTCGTCGTTGTTAACTTCGAAAAAGAGTGAGACAGTCTTGTAGTCGTCAGCTTCAAGCTTTCCAAAGTCATCTGTAGCGTCCTCTACGTTCTTATTTTTATTGAAGAGAGTAGGTAGGTCGCCCTTGTCGAGCTTGCTTGCTGTGACTTTTTTACCATCTTTATCTTTGAGGTAGAATTGTTTAGCAGATGTTTTAAGCTCATTTTCCATATCTTCCGAAGTATTCTCGAGTTTGAATGAAACTTCGACTAGGGTTTGGTCATCCTTGAGCTTGAGGTCGCTTCCTGACATATAGACAATATCGTTAACAGAAAGCTTGGCATCAAGTTTTGGCTTGGCACATGCTGAGAGCGTTAAGATGGCTGCTAGAGCAAGAGCCCCAGAGTAAAGATATTTTTTCATAAATAATCCCCCATTATTTTATTAGGTTGTAGGTCTATTGTATCATGAAATATGCCTTGAGATTATTAGAAAATTGGGTTTCAAGCCTTTTCTTATGCTATAATAGGATTACTATTGTAAAAAAATGGAGAATCAAATGACAAAAACACCTTTTATTACGGCTGATAAACTTGAACAAATCACTGCAGAATTTCCAACACCTTTCCATCTTTACGATGAAAAAGGTATTCGTGAAACAGCGCGTGCAGTTAATGCAGCCTTTTCGTGGAATCCAGGTTTTAAAGAATTCTTTGCTGTAAAAGCTACACCTAATCCAGCAATCCTCAAAATCTTGAAGGAAGAAGGGTGTGGTGTCGATTGTGCGACCGATACAGAGCTTGTCATGAGTAAGAAAATTGGTTTTGATAGTAGCGCCATTAGCTTTACATCTAATGATACACGTGCAGAAGAGTTTGTTTACGCGCGTGATATTAATGCGACAATTAACCTTGATGCTTACGAAGATATCTTTTTCTTGGAAGAGGCTGCAGGGCTTCCTGAAACCCTTTCTTTGCGCTTTAACCCAGGGGGCGTCTTCTCTCTTGGTACTGATATCATGGATCATCCTGAAGAATCAAAATTTGGGATGACTAAGGAACAGCTCTTCAAAGGTTATGCCTACCTTAAAGAAAAAGGAGTGAAATCATTCGGTTTGCATGCTTTCTTAGCGTCAAATACAGTAACGAATGAGTATTACCCAACCTTGGCTGCTCAACTGTTTGAATTGGCGGTAGAAATCAAGAATGAACTTGGTGTTAGTCTTGACTTTATCAACTTATCAGGTGGTGTTGGAGTGGACTACACACCAGCCAATAAACAAAATGATATTGCCGTTATCGGTGAAGGCGTTCATGCTAAATTTGATGAAATCCTTGTTCCGAATGGTCTTGGACACATCAGTATTTACACTGAGCTTGGGCGTTTCATGACAGCACCTCATGGCCTTGTCGTTTCTAAGGTTCTTCATATTAAGGACACTTATCGTCGCTATGTTGGTGTAGATGCTTCTGCGGTTAACTTGCTCCGTCCAGCTATGTACGATGCCTACCACCACATCACGAATATGACTAATCCAGATGGTGACATTCAAGTAGTTGATGTGACAGGTTCGCTTTGTGAAAATAATGATAAGTTTGCTAAGAACCGTGAATTGCCAGAAGCTCGTATTGGAGATACATTGGTTATCCACGACACAGGTGCTCATGGTTTCTCAATGGGTTACAACTATAATGGACGCCTTCGTTCTGCAGAAATTCTCTACCAAGAAGATGGCACAGCTCGTATGATTCGCCGTGCAGAGACGATGAATGATTACTTTGCCACTCTTGATGGTTTTGATTTTGACATTTAACAAAAAATAAGCTAGGCCTTAAAGGCTCTAGCTTATTTTACTTTAATGATGACAGCTTCAAGAATGATATCGGCTAATTCCTCAGGGGATTCGATACAGCCTTCTTTGAGCCAGATTGTCAAAATGGTAACAATAGTGCTAACATAAACTTCCAATGAATATTTGGCAGGGATATGATAGCTTTGTTCCATGAGCTCTGTAACATTTTCAATATCAGAGTTAAGGATAGTCTCGATAATGAATTCACGAATCATCTCATTGATGTTTGGAATGTGTGTCATCAAGGTGAGACAGAGTTTTTGATTTTCCTTAAGATATCGTAGCATTTCAGTGACAACACCTTCTTGGTAGGTCATGTCTTCCTGAAGAATACTTGAGATTTTATCTAAAATCTTTGAGAAGGTTGTTTCAACCAAATCTTCCTTATTTGAATAGTAGTAGTAGAAGGTCGGTCTGCTGAGATTTGCCTTCTTGATGATATCTGTGATGCTGATTTGTTCGAGTGAACTCTCCTCTAAGAGTTCAATAAATGCGTTGACAATTTTTCGTTCGGAAATAGTTGCTTCCTTGAGCATAAATAAACCCCTTTATATAAACATAATAATAATTCCACAACCTATATAATAACCTATTTTTGTTCTAGAAATCTTACAAGTCCTTTACAGTTGTAAGTGAAAAATACTGAAAGTCTCATTTTATCGGTATTTTAAACGAAAAAACTATTTTTCTAGACGTTTTTAAGAATCAACGTCTTATTTGTCAGTAGGGGCCATTTTTGCTATAATATAAGGTAAATCAACGTTATAGGAGAATTGAATTTATGAACACCGTCCTTTGGATTATTCTTGTTTTTGTAGCCCTTTTGGGTGGTTTTTATGGAGGCGCATATTTTGCCCGCAAACAAATGGAGAAAGAATTGGCTGAAAATCCTCGTTTGAATGTGGACGCTGTTCGTACCATGATGTCAGCTGCGGGTCAAAAACCAAATGAAGCAAAAGTGCGTCAAACATATAACCAAATTATCAAACAACAAAAACAAGCACTTGCAGATAGCAAGAAAAAGAAAAAATAATGGTGGGGAGCTGGGACGTGAATCTCAGCTTTTTACATGTAACCTAGGGGATAAGGAGGCAAGATGGATAATCGACCTATAGGATTTTTAGATTCTGGTGTCGGAGGACTGACGGTAGTACGTGAACTTAAACGTCAGTTGCCTCACGAGTCTATTGTTTATATTGGTGACTCTGCTAGGGCACCGTATGGTCCTAGACCGGCAGAACAAATCAGACAGTATACCTGGCAGTTGGTTAAATTCCTTCTGACCAAAGATGTAAAGATGATTGTTATTGCCTGTAATACGGCAACAGCAGTAGTTTGGGAGGAAATCAAAGGAGCCTTGGATATCCCAGTGCTAGGTGTGGTTTTGCCTGGTTCTAGTGCGGCTATTAAGTCTAGCCAATCGGGTCATATTGGTGTCATTGGGACTCCAATGACGATTGCCTCTAACATCTATGAACAAAAAATTAAGCATTTGGCACCACAAATGAATGTCTTGAGTTTATCTTGTCCTCGCTTTGCCCCTATTGTTGAATCCAATGAAATTAACTCAAGTGTGGCTAAAAAAATTGTTTATGAAAGCATGGCACCTTTAGTCGGTAAGGTAGATACCTTGGTTTTGGGTTGCACCCATTACCCACTTTTACGTTCCATCATCCAAAATGTTATGGGGCCAAGTGTCAAGCTAATTGATAGCGGAGCGGAAACAGTTCGTGATGTTTCTGTTTTGCTCAATTATTTTGAGATTAATCGTAGCCGTGAAGTCGAAGACAAGACGGAAGAATATTACACCACGGCTAGTGTGCTTGGTTTTAAAGAAATCGCAGAACAATGGCTAGGTGAAGAAGTTGCTGTCCAACATGTCGATTTGGACAAGGAGTTAGAAAATGACTAAATCAATTTTTGAATATAAAGACGAACAAGACTGGTATTTGGCTAGTTTTGGAAACTACAATCACTTGACTTGTTTTGGTGGTGATGAGGCCTATGAGCAATTTGTTGACTTTTTCCAAGCTTTGACTAACGTTTTGGCTGTTAGTGGCTTTCAGTTACATATTGCGAAACATTCTTCAGACCTTCGCTTGGTATCCTTTATTTTGGATTGCTTGAAAGAGGAAACTGGTCGTGACCTAGCTGTTACGCAACATCAAGGGGCTTTGGTAGTTAGTGAAGGAGATAAGCTTGTCTATGTACATGTGCCTAGAGAAGGTGTCGCCTTGAGCGATTTCTTTGGTTCTGATAACAAATCAGACTTTGGTGATGTCCTATTGATTGCGACACGCAATGAAGGAAAAACCAAGGAATTTCGTAAACTATTTGGAAAACTAGATATTAAGGTAGAGAATCTTAATGATTATCCAGACCTTCCTGAAGTTGCTGAAACGGGTATGACCTTTGAAGAAAATGCACGCTTGAAGGCGGAAACCATTTCTGAATTAACTGGTAAAATGGTCCTTTCAGATGACTCTGGTTTGCAGGTAGATGTTCTTGGAGGTTTACCAGGAGTTTGGTCTGCTCGCTTTGCTGGTCCTGATGCTACGGATGATGAAAATAATGCTAAATTATTACACGAGCTGGCTATGGTGCTTGATGATAGCAAACGTACTGCGAACTTCCATACAACCCTAGTTGTTGCAGCCCCTGGACGTGATAGTTTGGTTGTTGATGCCGACTGGAAGGGTTATATTGGCCGAGAACCGAAAGGTGACAATGGTTTTGGTTATGATCCACTCTTTTTAGTTGGTAATACGGGTAAAACGGCAGCAGAGCTTTCTGCAGAAGAGAAAAATGAACAATCTCACCGTGGACAAGCTGTTAAGAAACTTATGGAGGTCTTCCCAGCATGGCAGAACAAACAATAATCGTAATGAGCGACTCCCATGGAGAACGTGACATTGTAGTAGATATAAAAAATCGTTATCAGGGGAAGGTAGATGCTATTTTCCATAACGGAGATTCTGAGTTAGAATCAAGTGATCCTGTCTGGGAAGGTATCCATGTGGTTCGTGGCAACTGTGATTATGATTCAGGTTATCCAAAACGTTTGGTCGTAAAACTTGGTGATGTGATTATTGCACAAACACATGGTCATCTTTATGGCATTAATTTTACCTGGGACAAGTTAGATCTTTGGGCGCAACAAGAGGATGCAGATATTTGCCTCTATGGCCACTTGCATGCGGCAGCAGCTTGGCGAAATGGTAAGACAGTGTTTATCAACCCAGGATCTGTTTCACAGCCACGTGGACCTATCCATGAGAAACTTTATGCTAAGGTGATTATAAACAGTGCAAAAATTCGTGTAGAATATTACACACGTGACCATGAACTTTATTCAGAACTTACACAGGAATTTGAACGATGATTGCTAAAGAATTTGAAGATTTTTTGTTGGCTCATTTAGATAATTATTTAATTCCATCAGATCAGGTTGCTATTTTTATTGATAGTCACAACGCTGATCATGTGGTCTTGCTTTTGACAAGCAATGGTTATTCGCGCGTTCCCGTTTTGACTAAGGATAAGCACTATCTTGGGACCATATCTTTGACAGATATTAAGCGTTATCAAGATGAACATAACTTGCAAGAGTGGGAGATGGTTAACCGTGATATCGGACCGATGACATCAGATGTCGTGGAAACAGTGGAAGATAATGCCAATCTAAATGAGGTAATGCATAAGCTAGTTAATAATCCTTTCCTTCCTGTGGTTGACAGCCAAGGTATTTTCAAAGGAATTATCACACGAAAATCGATTCTAAAGGCGGTTAATAGCCTCTTACATGACTTTACACATGACTATATCATCATTCCAAAAACAACTGACAACTCAGATCACTGATTTTCTGGCTACTAAGGTCATTTCGGAGAGTTCAAAGCAAGCTTATGCTTATGATCTTAAGCAGTTTGCAACGTCGATTTCAGGACAAATTGATCAAACCAGTCTCAAGCTCTATGAAAACCAACTGAAGGAATGGAAGCCATCCGTACAAAAGCGTAAGCGCTCTGCGGTCAATCAATTTTTGCTATACCTCTATCAAAAGGGGGAATTAGAGAAATTTTTCAAACTATCAGAGACGGTTACGATACCTTCTCAGGAGGATAAGTTGCGAATACTGGATCTTTCATCGCTTTATGAGGGGCGTGAAGGGGTTGGTAAGCTGTCTTGTCTGCTGATTCTAGAGTTGGGGCTATTACCTTCAGAGATTTTGGAGTTGGACTGGTCCGATATTGACTTGGATTTTGGTGTTGTAACTGTGGCCAAGGGAAGCACTAAGCGTGTTCTCAGACTTGAAGCAGATGTGAAGCAGTATTTGTTGGCTATTAAAGATGTCAACAGCCAGGGCTTGCTTTTGGGTAAGGTCTATACTCGACAATGGCTGTATAAGCAAATCCAGACTTATGTTAGTGACTGTGGCTTATCGAATGTAACTGCTCAAGTCTTGCGTCAGCAATTTATTCTTAGACAGATTGAAAAGGGAACGGGCGCCTTTGAACTTGCTCGTTTACTGGGACTAAAAAGTCCAGTGACCTTGGAGAAATACTATAAAACCTAATGGATATTAAGTTAAAAGATTTTGAGGGGCCACTGGATTTGTTGCTCCATCTGGTTTCTAAGTATGAGGTAGACATTTACGATGTTCCCATTGTTGAAGTTATCGAGCAATATTTGGCTTATTTGGCAACCTTGCAAGCCATGAAGCTTGAAGTTGCTGGGGAATATATGCTTATGGCTAGTCAGCTCATGCTGATTAAGAGTCGTAAGCTTCTGCCCACAGTGGTGGAAGCTGAGCCTGAAGCAGATGATCCTGAACAAGAGCTCTTGAGTCAATTGGAAGAATATGCACGCTTCAAAGCAGCTAGTCAAGAGTTGGCTAAGCAGCATGAGGTACGAGCTCAGTATTTTTCAAAACCAAAAGTAGAATTGGTTTATGAAGATGTGACTCTGAATCAGGATAAGACCATTCAAGATATTTTCTTGGCTTTTTCAAAAATCATGGCTGAAAAGCAAGAAGAAATTCGCCGAAATCACACGACTATTGCGCGTGACGATTATAAAATTGAAGACATGATGCTGATTATTGAGGAAGCATTTGGCTCAAAAAATGAACTACATTTAGATGAACTTTTCACCGATGCTAAAGATATGAATCAAGTAATCACCCTCTTTTTGGCAACTCTTGAATTGATTAAGGTACATCGCATATCAGTACAACAGGAAACAATTTTTGGAACAATCACACTAAGAAAGGAATGGACGAATGAGTAGTCACTTAGCACGATTAGAAGCTTTACTTTTTGTGGCAGGTGAAGATGGTCTTAGTCTACGTACTATGGCACAGCTTTTGGAAATGCCAGTGACAGGTCTGACTCAGTCCTTGGAAAAATTGCAAGCCAAGTATGAGGCAGATGAGGATTCAGCTCTTTATTTATTGGAATCGTCAAATACCTATAAGCTGGTGACTAAGCCAGATTTTGCAAGTCTCCTTCGTGACTATTCTAAAACGCCAATCAACCAAAGTCTATCCAGAGCGAGTCTTGAGGTTCTCTCTATAGTTGCTTATAAACAGCCTATTACACGTGCTGAAGTCGATGACATTAGAGGTGTTAATTCTAGTGGTGCTATTGCTAAACTTCAGGCCTTCAATCTCATTCAAGAGGCTGGTAAAAAAGATGCTGTCGGTCGTCCTAACCTATATGCGACTACTGATTATTTCCTAGACTATATGGGGATCAACAGTTTAGATGAACTTGTGGCGATTGATCAACTAGAACTTGAAGAGCAGGAAACGAGTCTCTTTAGGGAAGATGCTCCAGAAGAACTTGAGGACTTGGACAATTAAGAGTAAATTTTGTTGAAACTAATCATTAAAAATAAAGAAACATAGCAGAGATGCTAGGTAGAAAGGATACAGCTTAAGCTGTAGAAAAAGAATGCGAATTAATAAATATATTGCCCACGCTGGTGTGGCCAGCCGTCGTAAGGCTGAGGAACTGATTAAAGAAGGTCGTGTGACCCTAAATGGGAAGACCGTTACGGAATTGGCAACCATTGTCAAAAATGGTGACATTGTTGAGGTAAATGGTAGCCCAATTTATAATGAAGAGAAGGTCTATTATCTTCTTAATAAACCACGAGGGGTTATTTCTTCGGTATCTGATGAGAAAAATCGTAAGACGGTTATTGACCTCATGCCCCACGTTAAGGAACGTATCTATCCTGTTGGCCGTCTTGACTGGGATACGACTGGTCTTCTTATTTTGACTAATGATGGTGACTTTACTGATAAAATGATTCACCCACGTAATGAGATTGACAAGGTTTATTTGGCGCGTGTCAAAGGTATTGCGACCAAGGAGAACCTCCGTCCATTAACTCGTGGTGTGGTCATTGATGGCAAGAAAACCAAGCCAGCACGTTACAATATTATCAAAGTTGACCATGAAAAGAATCGTTCAGTTGTCGAATTGACAATTCATGAAGGGCGTAACCACCAGGTTAAGAAAATGTTTGAATCAGTGGGCTTGCTCGTTGATAAGTTGTCTCGTACACGTTTTGGGACCCTTGATTTGACAGGGCTTCGTCCAGGTGAATCACGCCGTCTAAATAAGAAAGAAATCAGCCAGCTTCATAACGCTGCTGTCAATAAGGTTAAATAATGAAAAGATTTCTGATTGCCTTGGTCAGGGCTTATCAGAGATGGATTTCTCCCCTATTTCCACCGTCTTGTCGTTTTCGTCCAACTTGTTCGGTTTATATGATTCAAGCAATAGAAAAGCACGGTTTAAAGGGAGTTCTTATGGGAATTGCCCGTATCTTAAGATGTCACCCTTTATCAGAGACTGGAGATGATCCGGTGCCAGATTATTTTAGTCTAAAACGTAATAAAACTCCTTTGGATAAATGAATCCAAAGGAGTTTTTCTATGCTTAAGTTTTTGACCAAGTTTTTGGTAGGAAGAGGAGTAATAAAGGATAGATTTCCAAACGTCCTGCAATCATAGCAAATCCCATGATAAGTTTAGATAAAGGACTGAAAATAGCAAAGCTATCACTCGTTCCAAGTAAAGGTCCAATGTTGTTAAAGGTTGAAGCAGCAGCACTTGTCACAATCAAGAGATCTTGATTATCCAGTGACAAAACAGTGACTAAACTTAGTATAATGAGTACATATACAGCTAGATATTTAAGAACACTGTGCTGAGTTTCTTTATCGAGAACACTTCCATTAATATGAAGTGACAGGATACGATTAGGATAGAGGCTAGCTAGGGTCTGATTTCGTGCAATCTTAGCAATAATCATAGCACGGATAACCTTGAAACCACCAGCTGTAGACCCTGCTGACCCCCCGATAAACATCAGGAGGAGTAGGATATACTGAGAAAAGAGTGGCCATTTGGTAATATCTGTCAGACCAAAACCAGTTGTTGTGATAATGGTTGACACTTCGAAAAATGAGTATTTGAAAGAGTCAGCCAAATTGTGGTAGATTCCAAAAATATTGAGGATAATCAAACCAGTTGAAATAGCCACAATCGCAAAGTAGGTACGTAGTTCTTCATCTTGGAAGAAAAACTTGATTTTGCGAAGGAGGATATAGAAATAAAGGTTGAAGTTAACCCCAAAGAGTAGGGTACCAACAGTAACCACATAGGTAATCAGATCGCTGTGGTAGTGGGCGATAGAGTCATTATAGACAGCAAATCCCCCAGTACCTGCGCCCCCCATAGCAGTGATGATACTATCAAAGATTGGCATACCGCAAAGCCAGAGAATAACAGCAAAAATAACGAACATGGTTAAATAGATGATGTAAAGAATTTGAGCTGTATTTTTGAGCTTGGCCACGACCTTACCAAAAACTGGACCAGGCACCTCTGCACGCATAACCTCATGGTGACCATTTTTACTGTTGTTCATGATGGCTAGGGCAAAGACCAATACCCCCATCCCTCCAATCAAGTGGGCGAAGCTTCGCCAGAAGAGGAGGGAGTGGGTAAGTACACCAGTATCTGTGAGAATAGTAGCCCCCGTGGTTGTGAAACCAGAGCTCATCTCGAAGAAGGCATCAATGACACTCGGAATCTGACCGGCAAAGACGAAGGGCAATCCTCCAAAGAAGGACCAGAGCACCCAACAGAGGGCTACAATAAGCATCCCTTCTTTGGTGTAAATATGGTAGTTCTTCGGTTTAAAGAGAGTACCAAGCACTCCGAGAAAGAGGAGAATCCCCATCGTACCCAAGATGCTGGCAAATACTTTGGCATCTTCATGATAAATGAGGGCAACGATAAGTGGTACAACCAAGAGAGCAGCCTCAATAAGCAGGAGCTTGGCAATAAGAAAACGGACAATAGATCGATTCATGGCAGCTTACCTCTTCAACAAGTCGTAAATATGAGTTACATTTTGTAAGAGTGTAACGACCACGATTTTATCCCCAATAGCGAGTCTGTCTTCTCCCTTTGGGAAAATAGATTTTCCATTGCGGATAATAGCAGCGATAAGGACACCATTAGCAAATTCAAGCTCAGAAAGTTTCTTCCCGGCGATTTTGTTGTTTTCCTTAATTTGGAATTGCAAGGTTTCGATACGACCATTAGCCACATGGTGAAGGGCATCGAGACTAGAGTCTTTAGCATTATAACGCCCACGGACAAAGTGCATTACAGTGTCAACGGCAATACTCTTAGGTGTGACAATTGTTGTTGTCTCACGTGTATCGATAATCTCTAAAAGACTAGTACGGTTGACTTTAGTAATATTCTTGTGAATACCAAGGCTTTCGAGGAACATAGAGGTGATGATATTTTCTTCATCTACTCCAGTTAGGGTAGCTACGGCATCATAACTGGCTGCACTTTCCTCGAGAAGAAGGTCTTTAGCAGTACCATCACCTAAGATAACAGAAACTTCAGGGAAGACTTGACTAAAGGTTTGCGCACGGTCCATTTTTTGCTCAATCAATTTGACCTTAATACGATTGTTTTTCAAGATATTGAGCAAGTAGTAGGAGATACGTCCAGCACCAATCAACAAAAGTTTTTTGATACTTTTTGGCTTGATGTAACTGTGGAAAAGCGCCATATCAACACGTTTACCAGTGACATAAATCTTATCCCCAATTTGCATGGTAGCATTCCCATCTGGAATGATGAGCTCACCTTGACGGTCAATCGTACAAACTAGAATATTGCCGAATTTCTTACGGAATTGTTCCATTGTCATACCAGACAATTGGCTATTTTCAGTGACTTTAAATGCCATAAGAATAACGCGTCCATTAGCAAAAGTCTCAACTGATAGGGCGTTTGGAAATTCAACTGTATTGGCAATATAGCGAGCTGTTAAAAGTTCAGGATTAACTACTAATGAGAATCCAAGAAAGTTTTTGTCTTTGAAATAAGCATTAGAGTATTCTGGGTTACGCACACGAACAATAGTTTCTTTGGCACCCATTTGTTTAGCCAGAACGGCTGAAATCATGTTAACTTCATCTTTGTCAGTCATCGCGATAAAGACATCGCAGTTGCTAACCTCGGCTTGCTCCAGAATTTTAAAATTAGCCCCATTTCCAGCAAAGCCCATAACATCATAACGTTTGCTGAGGCGTTTGAGGACCTCTTCCTTTTCTTCAATTAAAATAACATCGTGCTTCTCTTCAACAAGAGAACGGCAGAGTGCGGTACCGACTTTACCGGCACCTACGACAATAATACGCATGAGTTACCTCCAAATAATCATTACTATGATACTCTATTTTAGCGGAAAAATCATCCTTTTCAGCTAGCTTTATCAACTATTCCTATTTAAGTGAATAAAGGTAAAATTTTTCTTTAAATAGTCTTGACTTTTAGACTAGAAGTGCTAAAATATATTCAAAGATTCGTTATTTTAAATCTAACCTGTCATGATTTAAGCTAATGAACGTCCATAACCATGTCGTCTGCTGAGCTTGACTCCGGGCGACATGGTATTTTTTATGTCTAGGAGAATTGAGATGTCACGTAATCATATTGTCTTGTTTGAACCTCGTATTCCACAAAATACCGGAAATATTGCACGTACCTGTGCAGCGACTAATAGCCCTCTTCATATCATCCGTCCTATGGGCTTTCCAATTGATGACAAGAAAATGAAGCGTGCAGGTCTAGACTACTGGGATAAGCTTGACATCACTTATTATGACAATTTGGCAGATTTCATGTCTAAAAATCAGGATGGTCGTTTGCATCTAGTTACCAAGTTTGCGGATAAGACTTATTCAGAAGAAGCCTATGCTGATGGTGAGGACCACTATTTTATGTTTGGTCGTGAGGATACAGGCCTACCTGAAGATTTTATGCGTGAGCATCCTGAAAAAGCTATTCGTATTCCGATGAATGATGAACATGTGCGTAGTCTAAATGTGTCCAACACTGTTTGTATGATTGTTTACGAAGCACTTCGTCAGCAACAGTTTGAGGGCTTGGAGCTGAGTCATCGTTATCAGCATGACAAATTAAAATAGAGGTCTATTTTCTCTTATAAGAGTATCTATAGTCATTGACTATCAACAGATTAGAAATCCATAATTTGAGAACCTTGTCACCAAGGTTTTTTTATGTTATTCTTAAAAGGTCTTCAGGGCAGGGTGAAACTCCCGACCGGCGGTGATTCTATAGATAAGTCCGCGAGCGCAAGCTGATGAGGTGTGATTCCTCAACCGACAGTACAGTCTGGATGGAAGAAGACCAGTCTTTTTGCGTAGGCTTTTTTGGCATAGGCAAATCCATTGGGAACTTCTTTCAAATTGTTAAAATTTGGAGGAATTTTTTTATGACAAACACACGTAAATTGGCTTACATTGCCATTTTATCCGCAGTTTCATTCTTGTTGCTTTATTTTTCATTTCCATTGATTCCAGCAGCAGACTTTTTGAAGGTTGATTTTTCAATCCTTCCTGTTCTGATTGCCTTGGTTATCTTTGATTTTAAGAGTGCCATTGGTGTTCTCTTGCTTCGTTCATTGTTGAAGCTTTTGCTAAACAATGGTGGTCCAGGATCAATGATTGGACTTCCTATGAATTTCGTTGCTCTAGGAGTCTTTGTTTGGGGCCTAAGCTATTTTTGGAAGAAAAATCAAACAAGCAAGAATTATATTTTTGGTTCTGTTGTAGGAACTGTCTTGCTTACAGTTGCTATGGTTATTCTTAACTATATTTATGCAGTACCACTCTATGCTAAATTTGCCAACTTTGATATTGCGCAATTCATAGGTCTCTATAAATATCTTTTCGCTATGGTAGTACCTTTCAATTTACTTCAAGGATTGATTTTTGCGGTAGCCTTTGCTCTGATTTATGCTCCACTTAAGTCTATTCTAGTAAAATTATAAATATGAAACACAAACACACACATTATATTTATGCTTCTTTTGCCTTATTGTTATTTGTTGCTCTCGGTTACATGGTTAAGTTCTACCCTGAAGCCTTGACAGGATTTGATAGCAACATTCAAACTTGGGTTCGAGGAGACTTACCGGCAGGACTGACACGCTTTTTTAAAACGATTACCATACTTGGAAATACGCCCGTACAGGCTATTATTGCAATCGTAGCAGTAATCTGGCTTTATCTACGTCAGTATAAAGCAGAAGCTATCTTTGTAGGTGCCAGTGGGCTTCTCGCTAGTATCTTGATTGTAAGTTTAAAGTATATTTATCAGCGTCAACGCCCATCAATTACGCATTTAGTGCATGCTAGTGGTTATTCTTTCCCTAGTGGTCATTCTTTGGGAACTTTTATGATTCTTGGAGCAATTGCCATTGTTCTTGCTCAGCGTTTGGCGAAAAAAGAATCTAAAATAGCAGTTTATGCTATTACTGGGCTTCTGATTTTCCTTGTTGGACTTTCGCGTATTTATGTGGGTGTTCATTATCCAACAGATGTTTTAGCTGGCTTTACCTTAGCCTTTGGGTTGCTTAATGCTATCTATCCAACTTATGACCGCATTCGCTTTGAATGGCGATTCCAAAGTAAACAGAATTAAAACAAACATGTAGTTTTGAACTGCATGTTTTTTTGATGCAAAGGAAGGGCCTTCTTATATAAAATGTATAAAAATATCTTTTCTTGACTATTATTCTGTTAAAAACACATTAACTGTATATTAATTGTATTATAATTATGATATAATGTTTTTAAACTTTTGAATAAAGGAGAGTCTCTTGAACATAAAAGACAGCATTGGACTAAGAATTAAAACTGAGCGTGAACGTCAGCAGATGTCACGTGAGGTGCTATGTTTAGATGGTGCGGAGTTGACTGTTCGCCAGTTAATTCGCATTGAAAAAGGGGAATCTCTCCCGTCTTTAGATAGACTATCTTACATCGCAAAACGTCTAGGAAAAAATATGGCCGATCTATTGGATCATGACAATATTACTATCCCTGATGAATATTATGAGATGAAGAATCGTTTGATTAAGTTTCCAACGTACAGAAACCCAGAAAGAATAAAGGATAAACTTGCCTTAATTGAGGAAGTCTATGAGAAATTCTTTGAACTTCTTCCAGAAGAAGAACTATTAACTCTAGATATTTTGGAAAATATATTAAGTTTCACTAGTTGGGAGGAGAGTCCAAAGGTTGAGGAAATATATGAAGATTTATTTGAACAGGTCAAAAGGAAGAAGAAATTCTCAACTAACGATTTATTAGTTATTGACTATTATTTCTTCCATCTTTATGGAAGAAAACAGTATGACAAAAAACTTTTTGAAAAAATCGTAAAGAGAGTATTAAATCAGGAAATTTGGACAGATGATGTCCATAATATTGTTTTATTTAATGATTTGATGGCTATTGCTGCTTTGAAGATTTTTCACAATTCCTTTTCAGACTTCTTAACAGTTGTGGATAAAGCATTAGCCGTTATAGAAAAATCACAATTCTATAGCTATAAACCTAGTGTTTTTGTTCTCAAAGCTAAATATGAACTTCTGCATAAGGAAAATAAGAAAAAGGCTGCAGAGAATTACGATAAGGCCATAATGTTTGCTTCCGTTTTAGAAGACTCGGTTTTAGAAGAAAGTATAAAAGCAGGGAAAGCGGCAGATGGTTTATAGAAATGGTGGTGACATAAATGTCACTACTTTTTTAATGGTTAAATGTTTACTATAGAAACATAAATAACAGTTAAAAGGAGTTTTATTTTGAAAAAACTAAATTTATTTACACTATTCTCACTACTTATCACTATCTTGCCTTATTTCACAGGTTGTCTTTAATAAGGAGTCACCATGTCAAAATATCCATATATTTCACAGATTGATCAGCGTGATTGTGGTGTCGCTGCCTTAGCCATGATTCTTAAACACTATGGTTCATCTTATAGTTTAGCTTATTTGCGGGAGTTGGCTCAGACTTCTCGTGAAGGCACTTCTGCGCTTGGTTTGGTTGAAGCGGCCAAGCAGTTGGGTCTTGAAACTCAGGCTATTCGTGCGGATTTAGACTTGTTTAAACAAGAAAACCTATCTTATCCTTTTATTGCACATGTGGTTAAAGAAGGTGGATTGCAACATTATTATACGGTGTTTGGTCAAATCAAGGGGAAGCTTGTTATTGGTGATCCAGATCCTAGCAAGAAGGTCATTAAAATGCCCTTAGAGGAGTTTGCCAAAGAGTGGACAGGAGTTGCTCTCTTTTTTGTTCCAGGAGAAACCTACACTAAATACAAAGAAGATGTGCCTGAGCTTCTTTCATTTTTACCGATTTTGTTCCGTCGTAAGGGTTTGATTGCAGTTATTGTCTTGTTAAGTTTTCTAGTGACCCTAGTTAATATCATTGGTTCTTATTATTTGCAATCTATTATTGACCGCTTGATTCCTCAGGAGGCCTACACTCTTCTAACCATGATTTCACTGGGTCTATGTATCTCTTATCTAGCTCAACAAGTATTTACTTTTTTCAAAGATTATCTTCTACATCGATTGGGAAATTACTTATCCATTGCTGTCATTCTTCCTTATATTAAGCATGTCCTTTCCTTGCCTATTAGTTTCTTTAGTTCACGTCGCACTGGTGAAATCACGTCACGTTTTGGAGATGCCAACACTATTATCGATGCTCTAGCTTCAACGATTTTATCGATTTTCCTAGATGTGACCATTGTGATGACTTTAGCTGTGGCCCTTATTTTACAAAATCAGTCACTTTTTGTGATGACTCTCACGGTAGTTCCTCTTTATGTGTTAATCATTTTGGCCTTCTATAAGCTTTTTGAAAAGGAAAATTATCAATTGATGGAGGCAAATAGTCAGGTCAATACCGCTGTTATTGATGATTTGCGAGGCATTGAAACCTTAAAATCCTTGAGAGTTGAAGAAAGACGCTATCAGGAAATTGAGGTGAAATTCCATGACTATTTGAAGAAGTCTTTGTCTAAGGCCAAGTGGCAATTAACGCAGGATGGTTTAAAGACAGGGGTTCAGTTAGTTTCCAATGTCTTTATCCTCTGGTATGGGGCACAATTGGTCATGGAAGGGCAACTATCTGCAGGTCAGTTGATTACTTATAATATGTTGCTGAATTATTTTACAACTCCTTTAATTAATATTATCAATCTCCAATCCAAAATTCAGCAAGCCAAAGTAGCCAATAATCGTCTTCAAGAAGTTTATGTTGTGGATAAGGAAGAAGAAGGAAAACTTAAAGAGTTATCTTTTAAACAACTTGCTCTTAAAGGAGTCAGTCACCGTTTTAGTTATCAGCAAGAGACGCTTAGTAAGATTGATTTAACGATTCATAAGGGTGAGAAAATCGCCCTCATGGGTAAAAGTGGATCTGGGAAAACAACCTTAGCGAAAATGTTGTCAGGTTATTACACAAAATCTAGTGGTCATGTAACCCTAGATAAAGATGCTATTAGCCATGCGGAGCTGCGTCAAATGGTGACTTACGTTCCCCAGCAGACCTATGTGTTTACAGGAACCATTTTAGAAAATCTGCTATTAGGATATGAAGGAGAAGTTGATGAGAAAAAGCTTCTTAAAGTTTGCCAACAAGCTGATATCTTAGAGGATATTCAAAAAATGCCACTAGGTTTTCAGACCCAAGTATCTGAAGACGGTGGTCTATCTGGTGGTCAAAAACAACGCTTGGCGATAGCGAGGGCCCTCTTGTCCAAGCAGCCTATCTTGGTTTTTGACGAAGCTACCAGTGGTCTTGATAGTGATACTGAAAGCAGGGTCATGGCTAATCTTGCTAAGATTAAACGAACAATGATTTTTATTGCTCACCGCAATAGTGTCCGTCAACATGTCAGTCGTGTGGTGACCATGGTGAGTGGCCAGATTGAGTCAGACAGTCCTAATTTCAATCCATTCCAGTTTATTTAAAAAATCTTCCTATTATATATGTATAAAACTTAAGAAGTCTAAATTTTCACATCTTGCACCTATCTTCTTTATATAGTATACTGGTAGCATATTATTAAGAGGTGTAAACATGTTAGAGGCATATAAAAATTTTTGGTTAGGCTATCTCGATTTTTATGGTCGTACAAAACGATCAGACTATTGGTGGGTTGTCTTGATTAATGGAGTTATTGGTACTTTGATTTTCCTACTGATGAACCTGCTTGGGCAAACAAAAGCTGCTGGCTTTACATTGACAGCTTTTATTCTATTTATAACAGCAACGGCGCTTCCCACAATTTCAATTCAGATTCGTCGTCTACGTGATGCCAATTTCAATGTTGCTTGGATTGTATTAAAAGCGACACCACTACTAGTAGTACTTTGGGTGATGTATGCCTTTCCTACAAGAGATTCAAAATAACTCCAATATAAAAAGGGTGAAACTAGTTAGTCTAGTTCCACTCTTTTTTTCTTACAAAATAAAGCTACCTAAGAGGCTAACGAGGGTGAAGCTGATAGTTGCATAAAATACAGCGAGACGAGTTGCCTGAATAGGTTTATAGAGTCGAATTAGTGTTAGGACACACCAAATAAAGAGTACTGTGACAAACCAACCTGACAGTAAGCGACGTGGCGTCACACCATAGAGTGCCATATAAACGCCAAAGAGTGTCCAGGCTCCGATTAAGAAATATTTCAGTGGGAAGATGTAGCTGGTGTATATGAGGTCTAGCCAAACCGTAATTCCCAAACGCTCTTGACTACTTTGTCCAGTGCGTGCCATAAAGTAAAGGAGGATACTCGCATGAAGGCAAAGAATCTGAGCGCTCCCCCAGTTGTCGTGCAGGCCCCAGAGACTAATTTGCATGCCTTGGAGTAGACTAGTGACCATAAATATTCCCGATTCAAGTCGTATTCCCTTTGCTTTTCCACCTAATAGGCGACAGCCCAGCTCAATCGTACTGATCAAGACAAGGGTTGCTGGAAAGGCAAAGGAAAAATAGGCGAGAAAAAATATTATGCTCACATTGAATGATAGATTGTACTGGCTATATTGTCAGAAACAGTCAAATGATAAAGATAGTTTTTTAGAGATTAACTGTTTATTTATCTGGGATTAAACAGAGGACTCCTATTGAGAATTACCAAATGTAATGTCATTTTTTGACACTAGATGTTAGATTGACTAACATGTAAATATTGCAAAATTTCTGAAAATTCGTTGACATGTGTTGTCAAAGTAGTATGATATTAACATAAAATAACTTAGGAGGTTCTTATGTTAGGTGTCATCCTACTCTATGTTGGTATGGTTTTGATGAGTAATGGACTCCATCGTTTAGAGGGTATTCCTGATAAATCAAATGTTGTCATGAATATCTTTACGGGTGGTTTGGGTTTGATTCTCAACATTATTGTCATTGCTTATGGAGCTTGTACAGGGCAAGGCGCTGAATGGTTTTATGGTAGCGCCACTGGTCTTTTATTTGCCTTCACCTACCTTTACTCAGCTATCAATACGATTTTCGATTTTGATCAACGTTTGTATGGGTGGTTTAGTTTATTTGTGGCAATTAATACGCTACCAGCAGGGATTCTTTGCTTAACATCTGGATACGGTGGTAATGCTTGGTATGGTATTATTTGGTTCTTATGGGGTATTCTATGGCTAACTGCCTTTATTGAAATTAACCTTAAGAAGAACCTAGGAAAATTTGTCCCTTACCTAGCTATTTTTGAAGGAATTGTAACAGCTTGGATTCCAGGGCTTTTGATGCTTTGGGGCAAGTGGTAAGCATTGATTTAAGGAGGAAAAACGATGCAATTGACAATGCGTGAGCAGGAAAAAATGATGATTAGCCTTGCGGCTATGATTGCTCAACGACGTAAAGATAAAGGAATCAAATTGAATCATCCAGAAGCGGTTGCTTTGATTACAGACTATGTGCTTGAAGGTGCAAGAGAAGGTAAAACTGTTGCCCAATTGATGGATGAAGCTCGCAATCTTTTAACACGTGAAGATGTTATGGAAGGTATTGCGGAAATGATTCCAATGATTCAAGTTGAAGCTACTTTTACGGACAGTACAAAACTGGTTACTGTTCATGATCCTATTCAGTAAGGAGAAATGTAATGATTCCAGGTGAATACCATGTGGCGAGTGAGCCAATTGATTATAACGGTGGTTACGAAGCCATTAGTCTTGAAGTGAAAAATGTGGGTGACCGTGCTGCTCAAGTGGGCTCTCACTACCATTTTTATGAAGCAAACGAAGCTGGTCTTCAATTTGATCGTGAAAAGGCGCGAGGCAAACGTCTAGATATTCCAGCAGGTACAGCCATTCGTTTTGAGCCAGGTGAAACGAAAACAGTACAACTTATTGACTTTGGAGGGAAACGTCGTATTTTTGGTTTCAATAACAAGGTCAATGGTTTCTTAGACTAGAAAGAGGACAAATCGATGAGTTTTAAAATGGATCGTGAAGAGTATGCTCAACACTACGGACCAACTGTAGGTGATAGCGTACGTCTTGGAGATACCAATCTTTTTGCAGCCATTGAAAAAGACTTTACTGTTTATGGACAGGAATCTAAGTTCGGTGGCGGTAAAGTTTTGCGTGATGGTATGGGTGTTAGTGCTACGGAAACACGTGACAATCCATCAGTTGTTGATACCATTATTACAGGTGCAACCATCATTGACTATACAGGTATTATTAAAGCAGATATCGGTATTCGTGATGGTAAGATTGTTGCTATCGGTCGCGGTGGTAACCCAGATACAATGGACAATGTGGACTTTGTTGTGGGTGCTAGTACAGAAGCCATTGCTGCTGAAGGTTTGATTGTGACTGCTGGTGGTATTGACCTTCACGTACACTATATTTCTGCCGACCTTCCTGAATTTGGTTTGGATAACGGGATTACTACCCTCTTTGGTGGTGGTACTGGTCCCGCTGACGGAAGTAATGCAACAACATGTACACCAGGTAAATTCCATATTACTCGTATGTTGCAAGCTGTTGATGATATGCCTGCTAACTTTGGTTTTCTTGCCAAAGGTGTTGGTTCTGAGACTGAAGTGGTTGAAGAGCAAATTAAGGCTGGTGCAGCAGGAATTAAAACACACGAGGACTGGGGTGCGACTTACGCAGGAATTGATAATTCCCTTAAAGTTGCGGATAAATACGATGTTTCCTTTGCGGTCCACACTGACTCTTTGAATGAGGGTGGATTTATGGAAAATACTTTGGAATCCTTCCAAGGTCGTACCGTTCATACCTTCCACACCGAAGGTTCAGGTGGTGGACACGCTCCAGATATCATGGTCTTTGCTGGTAAGGAAAATATTTTGCCATCATCAACTAACCCAACTAACCCATACACTACAAATGCTATTGGTGAGTTGTTAGATATGGTTATGGTTTGCCACCACTTGGATCCAAAAATTCCAGAAGACGTCTCTTTTGCTGAATCACGTGTACGTAAACAAACTGTGGCTGCAGAAGACGTTCTTCATGATATGGGTGCCCTTAGTATCATGACTTCAGATGCCATGGCAATGGGACGTGTCGGTGAAGTAGCCATGCGTTGTTGGCAACTAGCTGATAAGATGAAGGCTCAGCGTGGTCCACTTGAAGGGGATTCAGAATTTAACGATAATAATCGTATCAAACGTTACGTGGCTAAATATACAATTAACCCTGCCATCACTAACGGTATTGCAGACTATATCGGTTCTGTAGAAGTTGGTAAATTTGCAGATTTGGTTATCTGGGAACCAGCACAATTTGGTGCAAAACCTAAGTTGGTGCTTAAGGGTGGTATGTTAACTTATGGTGTTATGGGTGACGCTGGTTCAAGTCTTCCAACACCTCAACCACGTATCATGCGTAAATTATATGGTGCTTACGGTCAAGCGGTTCATGAAACAAATCTTACATTTGTCTCTCAATATGCTTATGATCACGGTATCAAAGAAGAAATTGGTTTGAATAAGATTGTTCTTCCTGTTAAGAATACGCGTAACTTGACTAAGCGTGATATGAAGCTTAATGACTACGCTCCAAAAACAATCCGTATCGATCCACAGACCTTTGATGTCTTTATTGATGATGAGTTGGTTACTTGTGAGCCAATCCATACGACATCATTGTCTCAACGTTATTTCTTGTTCTAAGGAAGACGCTATATAAATGAGGCTGGAATTTTTCCTCCAACCTCTTTTGTATTTTATAGCCATAACATTTTTAGCGCTTTATTAAGTTGCTATATGAGTTTGATGCTAGATTTTTAAAATGTAATAGAAAAGGAAAAAGTATGATTTTTACAAAAGTAGACGCTCTTGTTAAAGATATCGATGTGGACAAATACCATATTGAAACAGTCATTCTTTCGAGTGATGATCTTAATAAAAAAATTATTCGTGTGAAAAGCGACCACGGCAATGAATTTGGTATTCGTCTTGATAAGGGACAAAAATTGCAAAATGGCTCTGCCTTTTTTATCGATAATCACCATGTCCTAGCTATTGGGGTTGAGTCACAGGATTTGATTGTCATTTCACCTAAAGATATGGATGAAATGGGAATCACAGCTCATATTCTTGGGAATACTCATAAACCGATTGAGGTGAAAGATGCCAAGATTTATTTAGAGGTTGACCCAGTTGTAGAGCAAGTCTTGACTCAAAAAGAGATTGCCTACACGATTGAAGAAGTGGTCCTTGATAAGCCCCTACGCCATGTGAATTTAACTGCCCATGAACATTAATCCCTTTGCTAATGTGTCTTTGCAAGATTATCTTGAAATTGTGCAAATTGTCGATTCAACCTTTCCAATTGGATCATTTAACCACTCTTTTGGGATGGAAAATTATCTGCGCGAGGATACTGTAACAGATGATAAAGGTTACGAAGAGTGGCAAGAAGCCTATTTAGCTAGTCAGTTTAAATATGGTGAAGGTCTTGTAATCAAATTGGTTTATGATGCTATGGCTACAGACAACTTAGAGCAGGTTTGGCATTATGATAAGGTCTTGACAGTTTCGACGCAAGCGCGTGAAACAAGACAGGGGACTAAAATGATTGCTAAACAAATGCTTCGACTCATTCAAAGGCTCCATGCTATTCCGGTATTGGATGACTATCAGTCCAAAATACGTAAGGGTGAGGTCTTCGGCAATCCAGCTATTGTCTTTGCGCTCTATGTGTTTAACAAGGGCTTGGGATGTAGTGAAGCTATTGCACTTTATGGCTATAGCGTGATTTCGACGATGGTTCAAAATGCTGTTCGTGCCATTCCACTTGGACAGTTTGCTGGACAAGAGATTGTTTTACGTAGCTTTTCGCAATTAGAAAAAATGACACAGGAAATTCAAGAATTGGACGCGTCCTACCTTGGGGCCAATACGCCTGGTCTTGAATTAGCTCAGATGAAACATGAAACACAGGTATTCCGCCTATTCATGTCCTAAAATATCAACAAGGTTGAGAGGAAAAAACAATGACAAAACGTACTGTAATTATTGGAGTTGGTGGACCTGTTGGTTCAGGTAAAACCCTTTTGCTTGAGCGTCTTACACGACGTATGTCCGACTTAAATTTAGCAGTTATTACTAACGATATCTATACAAAAGAAGATGCTCTTTTCTTGGCTAAAAATTCAAGCTTAGATGAAGACCGTATCATTGGTGTAGAAACTGGTGGATGTCCTCATACTGCTATTCGTGAAGATGCTTCTATGAACTTTGAAGCGATTGAAACTCTTCAAGAGCGCTTTAACCATGATTTGGATGTTATTTTCCTTGAAAGTGGTGGGGATAACTTGGCTGCGACCTTCAGTCCTGATTTGGTTGATTTCACCATTTATATTATTGACGTTGCTCAGGGTGAAAAAATTCCACGTAAGGCTGGTCAAGGGATGATTAAGAGTGATTTGTTCTTGATCAATAAGACTGACCTTGCACCTTATGTTGGAGCTAACCTAGATCGTATGCGTGAAGATACCCTTCATTTCCGTAACGAAGATTCTTTCATTTTCACAAATTTGAATAATGATGACAATGTTAAGGAAGTGGAAGAATGGATTCGTAAGAATTTCCTACTAGAGGACTTGTAAGATGACACAAGCATACGATGGCTTTGTCCATCTTGGATTTTCAAACCGAAATGGTCGTACAATTTCCCACAAGAAATACCAAGAAGGTAACTCTCGAGTATCAGCGGATAATTCAGATGCCAATGGTGTTCCTTACTATTTCCTAATTAATATGGGTGGGGGCTTTGTCGAGGGTGAGCAGTATCAAGTGACCATTGATGTTAATAAAGATGCTCATGCCTTGGTAACAACCCAAACACCTACCTATGTTTACAAGTGTGAAAGAGGACAGTTGACGCAACAACATACGTCCATCACACTTGAAGAAAATAGCTATTTGGAGTACATGGCTGATGAAGTCATTCCCTATTTGAGATCACGCTATTTCCAAACAAGTCGTATTGATATGGATAAGTCTGCCCACTTGATTTATTCAGATGGTGTGACGGCAGGTTGGTCTCACGAGGATTTGCCGTTTCAATACCATTATTTTCGTAATTTGACACAAATCTACCAAGATAATGAGCTTGTTTATAGCGATCAGACCCTCTTAGAGCCTCAGAAACAAGATATGTTTAAGCTTGGTTATTTTGAAGGCTGGCGTAATTATAATAGTTTGGTAATGGTGTCACCAAATATTGACGAGGCTTTTGTTAAGGCTTTGCAGAAGCACTTAGAAGATCTGAATTTAGAGTCTGATTTTGCTATTTCATCCTTAGATATCCCAGGTCTGGTGTTACGTATCTTAGGAAAAACTGCTGAGGATAATCGTCGCGTCATTTATGCCTGTGCAGACTATTTTAGACAAGAAATACATGGATTAACCCCTTTGAATTTGAGAAAAAATGATATGAGGAGATAAAAAATGCATATTCCTGAAAACTACCTAAGCCCTACGACTTGTGCGGCAATGGGGGCAGTTATGTTGCCTATTTGGTATAAGGCCGTCAAGGAGGTAAAGGTTAAAGTTGATACTGATAAAAAAACGATTCCTATGTTGGGAATCGGGACTTCCTTGTCCTTTCTTATCATGATGTTTAATCTTCCAGCTCCGGGTGGAACTAGTGCCCATGCTGTTGGGGCAGTACTAATTGCTATATTGTTAGGACCTTGGGCTTCCTGTTTAGCAGTTAGTGTAGCCCTGGCTATGCAGGCCTTGCTCTTTGGTGACGGTGGAATCTTGGCCTTTGGTGCTAACGCCTTTTGTATGGCAGTTGTTATGCCATTTGTAGGTTATGCTGTTTATAAACTCTTGAATAAGTGGACAAAGAACAGGATAATTGCCAGCTTTTTTGGAGGTTATATTGGGATTGTAGCTGCAGCTCTGACTGTTGCAGTTTTACTAGGAATTCAGCCTATTCTCTTTAAAGATAGTAGTGGTAATCCGCTTTACAACCCATACCCTTTGAGAGTGACACTTCCAGTAATGGGCTTGACTCACCTCCTCATCGGTCTGGTAGAAGGATTCTTCACAGCTGGTGTTCAAGAATTCATTGAACGTTTGAATATTGATAATACTCAGGAACTAACGACTAAAAAACTACGTCCTTTATTGCTCTTTATCCTAGCCTTGATTATCCTAACACCACTTGGTTTATTGGCGACGGGAACAGCTTTTGCGGAATGGGATGTCAAAGAGTTGGTAGAAAAATTGGCTCATTATCATGTGGAAGCCCAAGCGCCAAAAGGAATGTTGAATGGTTTCTCATTCAATGCCCTCTTCCCAGATTATAGTATCGCAGGTGTTCCAGAAGTCTTGGGTTATATTCTGAGCGCTGCTTCTGCTGTTTTGATTTTCTTCATCCTCTATCGCTTGATTTTCGGTAGAAAGGTTGAAAAATGATTCTGCCAGAATGGATGTCGGAAGAGCGCCCGGTAGTCACTAAAGTCGGTAGAAATAACTTTCTTATCCGGAATCGTCACCATCTGGAAGCTCTGCTTCAAAAGTTTGAAACGCATCCTTTAAAAGTAGCATCAGTCTTTCATCCAACAGCTAAGGTTTTACTTCTCTTTTTCTTACTTATTTCAGTGGGAATTAGCCGAAATCTCACAGTTTTGTGGATTCTAGCCTTGTTTTTAGGAGCTGGAGTGGCTTTTCTGCCACATTCTGTTTTAGTAAGAACCTTGAAAAAGACTGTAGTGTTGTTGATTTTTCCTTTAGTTCTTTATCTACCGCATCTCTTACTTAGCGGAGGTCAATCGCTCTTTCTTTTTAGACTTCCTTTGATTGCTGTAGCCATTGCTTATTATTCAGAGACAAGTACAATAAGTGAGATGTTAGCGGCATTAAAAGGGTTGCATTTTCCTGATCTTGTTCTGCTCCAGTTAGATATCACCATAAAATATATCGATGTCTTTGGAAAACAATTAATGGATTTGCTCAAAGGGATTGAAGCGCGAAGCTTTGGTGGCAATCATCGTTTCCGGATTGGAAGTAATATCTGGGGAATTTTATACCTTAAAGCCATACGCTATGGTGAGGAACTGACTCAAGCCATGGAAGCACGTTGCTTTGTCGGTGAATATGTCAAGTCATCACAGTCATTCACATGGAAGGACTGGCTGGCCTTGATAAGTCTAGTAGCAGTGATTTTAGGACAGATTCTGTTAGGAGGATGAGATGTTTCAATTGAATCAAGTGGCCTGTGCCTATGAACAAAAAAAGGTCTTTACTGGTCTTGATTTGGAGATTAGACAAGGACAATATGTGATGTTGATGGGAGAAAACGGGACTGGGAAATCAAGTCTTATCAGTTTATTAACCGGCTTTAAGCAGGAAGAATCTGGACGCATTCTTTTCTTAGGGAAGGACCTCAAAGAATGGCTGAAGGACAAACGTCAAAAACGAGATTTTTATAGCCGCCTCGGAATCCTCTTTCAGGATGTGGATAGTCAATTATTTAATAGTACTGTCTATGATGAGATTGCTTTTGGACCTCGTCAGCTAGGTCTGACTGAAGAAGAGGTCTCACAGCGGGTCCAAGACACACTATCCCTGCTGAAAATTGAAGATTTACGGGATCGCGTTCCCTATCAACTGTCTGGTGGAGAAAAGAAGAAAGTGGCCTTTGCCAGTATCATGGTAACGAATCCAGATGTCTATATTCTTGATGAACCCTTCAATAATCTTTCTAAAGAATATGAAAAATTTTTTAGGGAACTTCTACATGAGCTTCATTCAGCTGGGAAAACCATTATTATGTCTGCTCATCACTTCAAGCACCTTCATCATGAAAAGGCTGATGTTCTTCTTTTTGAAGATGGCAAAGCTGATTTCTTTCCTGCCCAGGAAGTGCTCAATAACCAGCAAGTGATTGAGCGTTTGTCACATTATTAATAACTATAAGTAGAAAATCGTTATTGGTTTTCTACTTTTTCTTTGTCAAACAATTAATACTTTTAGGTGATAGTATTTTCTTATCACCTTGATTATGTTTAAGTATTAGTTAAGCCTAGTGAATTCTGTTACAATAAAAACAATCAATCTCAAAGGAGAGTATTATGAAACTTAAAAAAATTCTTGGAATTACAGGTGTAGCTATTGCTTCAGTAGCTTTGCTTGCTGCATGTTCATCTAAATCATCAAAAGAAGCATCTAAATCTTCAGGTGCTAAAGAAACAATTAACTTTGCCACTGTTGGGACAACAGCACCATTCTCATATGAAGAAAATGGTGAATTGACTGGTTACGATGTGGAAGTGGCCAAAGCAGTCTTCAAAGACTCTGACAAATATGAAGTGAAATTCCAAAAAACAGAATGGTCTTCAGTCTTCACAGGTCTTGACTCAGCTAAATACCAAATGGCTGGGAACAATATCTCTTATTCAGAAGAACGTGACCAAAAATATCTCTTCTCATATCCAATTGGTACCACACCAGCTGTTTTGACTGTTCCAAAAGATAGTAATATTAAGAAATATGATGATATTGCTGGACACTCAACGCAGGTTGTTCAAGGAACATCGACAGCTACTCAATTGACAGAGTTTAACGATAAACATTCAGACAAGCCAGTTGAACTTAACTACACAAATGAAAATATTACACAAATGTTGACAAGTTTGAATGAAGGCAAGTACGACTTCAAGATTTTTGATGCACCAACTGTTAATGCAATCATCAAAAATAATAAATTGAGCAACTTGAAGACTATTGAGCTTAAATCTGATCAACAACCATACATCTACTTCTTGTTCGCAGATAACCAAAAAGACCTTCAAAAATTTGTAAACAAACGTTTGGAAGAACTCCAAAAAGATGGTACTTTGGCGAAGTTGGCTGAAAAATTCCTTGGAAATAAAGATTATATTCCAACTAAAGATGCTTTGAAAGTTCCAAGCAAAAAATAAGAAAGGAGCTGGGAATGATTCTCAGCTTTTTTATATAATTAAAATCTAGGACACGTTATAGTTAAAAACTATAGATATATACAATTATAAACAATTTGATACAATTCTCATCCTATGGGATAATAATTTTACACTTAAAACAATTAAAGGGAGTTCGTTATGAAACTTAAAAAAATTCTCGGAATTACAGGATTGGCAGTCGCTTCAACAGTAGCTTTGGCTGCTTGTGGTGCTGGTGGTAACAAATCAGCTAAAGATGATAAAACTTTGACAGTTGGTATCATGACTTTGGATGATACAACCGAGCCATTGTGGGATAAAGTCAAAGAATTGGCCAAAGACAAGGGTGTTACTATCGAGTTGAAAGAGTTCACAGACTACAACCAACCAAATGAAGCCCTTAAAAACGGTGAAATTGATGTTAATGCCTTCCAACACATTTATTTCTTGAACAACTGGAACAAAGAAAATAAAGGTGATGTTGTTGCGGCAGCTGACACTCTTCTTAGCCCAATCCACCTTTTCTCAGGTACTGAAAACGGAAAAGCTAAGTATAAAGATGTTAAAGAGCTTCCAGAAGGAGCTACAATCTCAGTACCTAACGATGGTACAAACGAAAGCCGTGCTTTGACACTTCTTCAAACAGCTGGTTTGATTAAGTTGGATGTTAAAGATGGTGAATTGGCAACTATCAAGAACATTTCTGAGAATCCAAAGAAATTGGATATCAAAGAAATCTCAGCTGAACAAGCTGCCCAAACTCTCTCATCAGTAGATGCAGCGGTTGTTAATAACTCATACGCACAACAACAAAACGTTAACTATGATACAACTCTCTTCCAAGAAGAACCAAGTCAAGATTTGAAAGATTGGGTTAACATCATTGCAGCTAATAAAGATTGGGAAAAATCAAATAAAGCTGATGCTATCAAGACTTTGATTAAAGCCTACCAAAACGATGAAGTAGCACAAATCATCTATGATGCATCTAACAAGGTTGACCTTCCAGCATGGAAAGGTGCCCCAACACAAGATCAATTGAAAGCTAATTCAAAGAAATAAGCTAAAGACAGAGGGCGTGTGGGAGCACGCCATTTTGTTGTGTATGAAGGAGACGATTTGATGGCATTTTCAAGTGAAGAAGAGCAGTTACTAAAATTCCGTAACGATGAAATTGCTCAGCACTATTTTGAAGTTTTGCGGACTTTGATTTCTAAAAAATCTATTTTTGCTCAAAATATTGGTCTCTATGATGTGGCTGCTTACCTTGGTGAGATTTTCTCTGGTGTTGGCGCAGAAGTGACAATTGATGAGACCTATACGGCACCTTTTGTCTTGGCAAAATTCAAGAGTCCAAATCCAGATGCGAAAACAATTATTTTCTATCAACACTATGATACGGTTCCTGCGGATAATGATCAGCCATGGACAGATGAACCTTTCCGTTTGACTGTTCGTAAAGGCTACATGTATGGTCGTGGTGTTGATGATGATAAGGGACATATTACAGCTCGTTTGACAGCCCTTCGGAAATATATTCGAGAGGTTGGCGACCTTCCTGTAAATATTACATTTATGATGGAGGGTGCTGAAGAATCTGCATCAACCGACCTTGAAAAGTATTTGGAAAAATACCGAGATGACCTGCTTCCAGCAGACCTATTGGTTTGGGAGCAAGGAAATCGAAATAGCAAAGATCAATTGGAAATCACAGGGGGCAACAAGGGGATTATTACCTTTGATTTGTCTGTCAAGAGTGCTGATGTTGATATCCACTCTAAATTTGGTGCAGTGATTGAATCGGCTTCATGGTACTTGCTCAATGCTATTTCAAGCATGAGAGATGATCAGGGACGTATCCTTATCGACGGTATCTATGAAAAGATTGTCCAACCAAACGAACGAGAGATGGATCTTATTGAAACTTATGCCATTGAAAATGCAGACAGTCTTCGTAAGATTTACGGCTTAAAACTACCCGTTTTAGAAAGTGACCGCCGAGCTTTCTTAAAAACTTACTATTTTGAACCTGCCCTTTCCATTGAAGGTATTTCAACAGGTTATCAGGGGCAAGGGGTTAAGACTATCTTACCAGCTCAAGCCAGAGCTAAGATGGAGATGCGTTTGGTCCCTGGCTTGACGCCTGAGTACGTTTTGGAGTGTATCAAGGCTCACCTCAAAAAAGAAGGATTTGACCGTATCAAGGTGACCTTCACTCTTGGTGAGGAAAGTTATCGTAGTGATATGTCTGATCCGGCTATTGTCAATGTTATTGAGTTAGCAAAAGGCTTTTATGAAGAAGGTGTTGCTGTGCTTCCAACGGCAGCAGGTACAGGGCCTATGCATATGATTCATAAGGCTTTGGGTGTTCCTATGGCAGCCTTTGGTATAGGAAATGCCAACAGTCGTGACCACGGTGGGGATGAGAATGTCAGCTTAGCAGATTACTACACCCACATTGAACTAATTAAGGAGTTAATTGCAAGTTATGAGTAATGTCATTATTGATTTGAAAAATATTGATATCACCTTTACGCAGAAACGCCGCACTATTCAAGCGGTTAAGGATGTGTCTATCCAGATTGAAAAAGGTGATATTTACGGAATTGTTGGTTATTCAGGGGCTGGTAAATCTACCCTTGTTCGTGCAATCAATCTTTTGCAAGTGCCTACCGCTGGTAAAATCACTATCGGTAAAGATGTGACTTTTGCAGATGGTAAGGTCCAATTGTCGACAAAAGAATTGCGTCAGAAACGTCAAACGATTGGGATGATTTTCCAACACTTTAACCTTATGGCTCAAAAGACGGCTTATGAAAATGTAGCCTTTGCCCTTCGTCATTCTAAACTAAGCAATGAAGAGAAAGACAAAAAAATTCGTGGTCTTTTGGAATTGGTTGATTTGGCTGATCGTGCGGAAAACTATCCTGCACAATTGTCAGGTGGTCAAAAACAACGTGTAGCGATTGCGCGTGCCTTGGCTAATGATCCTGAAATCTTGATTTCAGATGAGTCTACATCAGCCCTTGACCCTAAAACAACTAAGCAAATTCTTTCGCTTTTGCAGGATTTGAATAAAAAACTTGGTTTGACAGTGGTTATGATCACCCACGAAATGCAAATTGTTAAAGATATTTGTAACCGTGTTGCCGTTATGCAAAATGGTCAACTTTTGGAAGAGGGCAGTGTTCTTGATATCTTCTCAAATCCTCAAGAAGATTTGACGCAAGAATTTATTGAAACTGCTGCAGGGATTGAAGATGCCTTGGCTAAGATTAATGCACAACCTTTGGTGAAAAACTTACCAAGCTCAGCCCTTCTCGTTCAACTTAAATATGCTGGTTCTTCAACAGATGAGCCACTCTTGACCGAACTTTTCAAAGAGTACGGCGTTTCAAGTAACATCCTTTATGGTAACGTTGAGATTCTAGGTGATACTCCTGTTGGTGAATTGGTCGTTGTCTTGGATGGTGAAGCGGATCAGGTTCTTGCTGCTCAAAAAGCGATTGAAAATGCAGGTGTCAGCTTGCAAGTACTTAAGAAAGGAGCCCAATAATGGCAGATTGGATTCAACAAAACTTTCCAGATATTTATCGTATCGGTATGCAGGGGGTTAACTCTTGGCCAGACGCCATCTATGCGACTCTCTACATGACGGTTATTTCCTTCATCATTGGGGGACTTCTTGGTCTTGTTATGGGGCTCTTCTTGGTATTGACAGGTCCTCGTGGAGTTATTGAAAATAAATTTGTTTTCCAAATCTTGGATAAAATCACTTCAATCTTCCGTGCCATTCCTTTCATTATCCTCTTGGCGATTTTGAAAGGATTCACTTACTTTATCGTGGGGACTAACCTCGGTATGACAGCGGCCTTGGTTCCATTGTCAGCTGCAACCTTCCCATTCTTTGCACGTCAAGTACAGGTGGTACTTGCAGACCTTGACCGTGGTGTTATTGAAGCAGCACAAGCTAGTGGTGCAACACTTTGGGATACGATTAAGGTCTACCTTAGTGAAGGTCTACCTGAGTTGGTTCGTGTATCAACCGTAACTCTGATTTCCCTAGTCGGTGAGACTGCAATGGCCGGTGCTATCGGTGCAGGTGGTCTAGGTTACATCGCCATCTACTATGGATATAACCGTTCAAGTACATCAGTTACCATTTTGGCAACTTTCTTGATTTTGATTTTGATTTTCCTTATTCAATTCTTGGGTGATTTCTTGACACGTAAATTGAGTCATAAATAGGATTTGAGAGCCTGTTTGCCACAGGCTTTTCTCATGTCTTGACGATTTCAGATATTTATCATAGTATGGAAGCTATCGAATGCTTTATGGTTGAGTTAACCATAAAAAGGAGTTAATGAGTTATGAAACGTTTTATTTCAACTTGGAATAGGACCAGTCTAATTAAGCGTATTGCCATTGGTGTGGTAGTGGGTGCTGTGCTTGGTTTGCTTGTTCCTAAGTTTACGGTTATTGGTCTCTTAGGAGACATGTTTGTTGGTGGTTTGAAGGCAATTGCTCCACTTTTGGTCTTTGCCTTGGTTGCCAACGCCCTTTCCCAAACGCGAGAAGGTCAACAAAGCAATATGAAAACAGTTATTGTTCTTTATCTCTTTGGGACCTTTGCGGCAGCTTTGACGGCTGTTATTTCTCACTATATTTTTCCAATTTCTCTGAAGTTGGGAGCAGCGGCGGCGACTAAAGCGACGGCACCTCAAGGTGTGGGAGAAGTCTTTAAAGATTTATTGCTTAAGATGGTAGATAACCCTGTCAATGCCTTGGCTCAAGCCAATTATATTGGTGTTTTGGTATGGGCAGTTGTCTTTGGTTTCGCCATGCGAACAGCTAGCAACCATACGAAGGATTTGCTTAATACCTTGGCAGAAGTGACGTCACAAATCGTTCGTTGGATTATCAACTTGGCCCCATTTGGTATCCTTGGTCTTGTCTTTAATACTATTTCTGAGAATGGTGTTGGTGTTTTGGCAGATTATGGTATCCTAATCCTTGTTTTAGTGGGAACAATGGCCTTTGTTGCCTTGGTTGTTAATCCAATCATTGCTTTTGTGATGATGGGCAAAAATCCTTTCCCACTGGTTTTCCGTTGTTTGAAAGACTCTGGGATTACAGCCTTCTTTACTCGCTCGTCAGCAGCCAATATTCCAGTTAACCTTCAACTTTGTAAGGATCTTGGTTTGAATCCTGATACCTATTCGGTTTCTATCCCTTTGGGGTCAACTATTAATATGGCTGGAGCAGCCGTGACAATCAATGTCCTAACGCTTGCTGCAGTAACGACTTTGGGAATTCAGGTCGATTTTGCGACAGCACTCATTCTTAGTGTGGTTTCAGCTATTTCTGCTTGTGGTGCCTCAGGTATTGCTGGAGGATCCCTCCTATTAGTGCCGGTAGCATGTAGCCTCTTTGGTATCTCAAATGATTTGGCCATGCAAGTTGTCGGTGTCGGCTTTATCGTAGGTGTCATCCAAGACTCTTGTGAAACAGCCCTTAATTCTTCAACAGACGTTCTCTTTACAGCAGTAGCAGAAAAGAGCCGTTGGAAGAAAGCATAGCTAATTGTATAAGGTCGGCCTATTTGGCTGGCTTTTTGATTTTAGAGAAAACATAGTCAAAGACTATAGCTAGCTCAAGAATCTATCATCTTTAAAAAGCCCTTAAAATATGGTAAAATAAACCGTTCAAAGAGAAATGGTAAAACATTTATGACTAATAATTTATTGGTGCTTCAATCAGACTTTGGTTTGGTTGACGGTGCTGTTTCGGCTATGATTGGTGTGGCCCTTCAAGAAGAACCTAGTTTGGGAGTTCATCATCTGACACATGATATTACCCCCTACAACACTTTTGAGGCTTCTTATCGTCTGTTTCAGACCGTTGAATACTGGCCTGAGGGGACAACCTTTGTTTCGGTAGTTGATCCGGGTGTAGGTTCCTCACGTAAAAGTGTGGTTGCCTTAACAAAGACGGGGCAATATATCGTCACACCAGATAACGGGACACTTTCTTATATCAAAAAGGTTGTTGGTATCGAGGCTGTTCGTGAGATTTCCGAGGTTGAGAATCGTCGTAGTAATACAGAGCTTTCCTATACCTTCCATGGTCGTGATGTTTATGCCTATACAGGTGCCAAATTAGCTTCTGGTCATATCAGTTTTGAAGAAGTTGGTCCTGAGTTACCTGTGGATAAAATTCTAGAACTTCCAGTGGTTGAAACCGTCATAGAGGATAATTTGGTTCGTGGGGCGATTGACATTTTGGATGTCCGCTTCGGCTCTCTGTGGACCTCTATCACACGTGATGACTTTTACGCGTTGGAACCAAACTTTGGTGATCGATTCGAAGTGACTATCTTTAACAATGATATGTTGGTCTACCAAAACCAAGTTACCTATGGGAAATCTTTTGCGGATGTTCGTATCGGTCAGCCAATTATTTATATCAATTCCCTCTATCGTGTTGGCTTAGCCATTAACCAAGGGTCTTTTGCCAAGGCCTATAATGTTGGTGTAGGGTCTAACTGGCACATTGAAATTAAACGTTTAGGAGATTAAAGTAAGATTATGAAAAATAATTCAATTCGTACAGTAGTTGCGACAGGTATTGGTGCAGCACTCTTTATTATCATTGGTATGTTTGTTAATATCCCTATTTTTGGGAATACTAGCATCCAACTTCAGTATGCTGTTCAAGCCCTATTCTCAGTGATTTTTGGGCCTATTACAGGTTTCTTTATGGGCTTTATTGGCCATGCACTTAAAGATGGCATCCAATACGGAAATATCTCATGGGCTTGGGTACTTGCAAGTGCTATTACAGGACTTGTAATTGGTCTATTCAACAAAAAATATGATGTGACAACTGGCAAGTTTTCTTTGATGAGTATGATTTGGTTTAACCTAGTACAAGCATTGGCCCTCCTTATTGCCTATGGTATCGTTACTCCTATTGGTGATAGACTCCAATTTGCACAAGCCTGGTCATACCTTTATGCACAAAGTTTTGTAGCTGGCGTAGCTAACTTTATTACAATTGCAATTGGAGGAACCCTCCTTCTTGCAATCTATGCTAGCTCACGTACACAATCTGGTAGTCTTACCAAAGACTAGCATGAATCATAGGAGAGTGGGACTGTCAGTTTGTTTTGATACCTCCTCTCTTTTTTAGTAGAAACATGGATAAATACATTAGTTTTAATCAGTTTACATTTCAATATGATGCGCAAGCAGAAGCGACGCTTAAAGATATCAGCTTTGATATTGCCAAGGGCGAGAAAGTCCTAATCTTAGGTCCTTCTGGTAGTGGAAAGTCGACTCTAGCTCAGTGTCTCAATGGTATCATACCTAATATTCATAAAGGTCAGGCACAAGGCCAGGTAAGGATAGATGGTCAGGATATTTTTAAGCAATCTATCTATGATAAGTCACAGTTGGTATCGACGGTATTGCAGGATCCGGATGGTCAGTTTATTGGCCTAACTGTAGCCGAGGATTTGGCTTTTGCTTTGGAGAATGATTGTGCTGATCAAAGTGAGATGAAAGATAAGGTAGCCCTCTGGGCTGAGCGTCTAGACTTGACCTCTCTTTTGAATCACCGCCCTCAAGATTTATCAGGTGGCCAAAAGCAACGAGTCAGTTTGGCTGGTGTCTTGATTGATGAGAGTCCTATTCTTTTATTTGATGAGCCTCTGGCAAATTTAGATCCTAAATCAGGACAGGAAACCATTGATCTCATTGATAAGATCCACAAGGAGGTGGGAGCTACGACGATTATTATTGAACATCGCCTAGAAGATGTTCTTTATCGTCCCGTTGACCGCATTTTACTGGTCAATGAAGGAGAGCTCATCTTTAATGGTAGCCCAGATGAGCTTTTATCGAGTACGCTCTTGCTAGAAAATGGGATTCGCGAACCTCTATATGTGACGGTTTTACGTCAGTTGGGATTTGACACAAGGAGTGCACAAAATCTTAGTCAATTAGATGCTTTAGACTTATCTGACCTTGCTCTGCCAGACAGAGTTTTGAAAGATAAAAGAGACAGTTCGAGTGACTCTATTTTGAAGGTTGAGGGGCTTAGTGTTTCCTATGGAGATAATCCAACAATTATAGAGGATCTGTCCTTTAGCTTGAAAAAAGGTGAGCGACTAGCGATTGTCGGTAAAAATGGGGCTGGGAAGTCGACGCTTGCCAAGGCTCTATGCGGTTTTGTCCCTAGTCAAGGGAAATTAACTTACGAGGGTCAGGATATTAGTCAGGATAGCATTGCCGAGCGTTCAGAACGTATAGGCTTTGTTTTGCAAAACCCAAATCAGATGATTAGCCAAACTATGATTTTTGATGAGGTCGCTCTTGGTTTGCGTTTGCGAGGTATTGAAGAGGCTGAGGTTGAAGAGCGTGTTCATGAGGTCTTGAAGACTTGTGGTCTCTATAGTTTTCGTAAATGGCCCATTTCTGCGCTTTCCTTTGGTCAGAAAAAGCGCGTGACCATTGCATCTATCTTGGTTTTGAAACCTGAAATCATTATCTTGGATGAGCCAACAGCTGGTCAAGATTACAAGACTTATACAGATATCATGAATTTCTTGGACAGTCTTCAGAAGCAAGGTCATACGATTGTGATGATTACTCATGACATGCAGCTCATGTTGGAATATAGCGATCGTTGTCTCGTTGTGGTTGAGGGTAAAGTCATTGCAGACGACAACCCTGTTACAATTCTTAATCAGAAGGATTTACTAGAGTCAGCTAATCTCAAGCAGACCTCTCTTTATACTTTGGGTCAGAAATTGTCAAGTGATCCAGTAGAAGTAACCCAGTATTATATCGAAAAAGGAGGCCCTAATGTCTAATCGTTTAATTGGTTATCAGTCAGGTCAAGGTTTCCTCTATGATTTGTCTGGGGCAAGTAAGATGCTTTTCTTTATCTTGGTTTCAGTTGCCTGTATGGCAACCTATGACCCCCGCTTTATCCTAGCAGTAGGCTTACTTTCCATTTCTCTCTTTTATTTGGCTAAGATTCGTTGGCGAGATATTTCTTTTGTTGTTAAGATTATTGGATCCATTGCCCTCTTTAATTTACTTATGGTCTACCTTTTCGCACCTGGCTATGGTGAAGAAATTTACGGGGCTAAGACAGTTATTATTGAAGGTTGGGGGCGTTTCTATCTAACCAGTCAGGAGCTTTTTTACCTTGCAAATCTATTGCTCAAGTATTTTTCAACGGTCCCTCTTGCCATCCTATTTCTCATGACTACCCATCCAAGTCAGTTTGCGGCTAGTCTGAATCAAATTGGGGTTCCTTATAAGTTTGCCTATTCCGTGAGTTTAACCTTGCGTTATATTCCAGATGTCCAAGAAGAATTCTTTACGATTCGTAAGGCTCAGGAGGCTCGTGGTTTGGATTTGTCGCAAAAGGCGGGACTGGTCAAACGCATTCGCGGGAATCTCCAAATTGTTCTTCCTCTAATTTTTTCATCTCTCGAACGAATTGATACCATATCGACAGCTATGGAGCTACGTCGATTTGGTCGCTATAAAAAACGTACCTGGTATGTGCATAAATCTTTGATGAAACAAGATTACCTTGTCATCGTGTCAGCTATTCTTTTATTGGGAATTAGTATAGGATTAATCTTCCTAAATCATGGTCGTTTTTACAATCCATGGGGATGATATTCTTGGCTTTTAGTAAAAGTATGCAAATAAGCACAACAAAAAACGTTCCAGTCTTGTCTAGATGAACGAGATTGGAACGTTTTTTGTTATTTCAAATATCCTAAATAATCAAATTTTTCTAGTGTTCGATTGTCAGCGACAACTAGGATGATTCCTTCATCAGGTAGTTTCTTACTTGGGTCAAAATGAGTGTTTAACTTGCCACTTTTCTCATCTCTAAAACCAATAACATTGACGTTATAATTTTGTCTTAGATTTAAAGTATGCAAGGACTTTCCAGCCCATTCACTAGGAATTTTAAGTTCAATTAAAGCTACATCGTCCTCTAAATGAAAAACATTTGATATGTTATAGCGGAGGATATTTGAAGCCAATTCTTTTGCTGTGCTACGTTCAGGAGTGATGACCCAGTTAGCACCCATTCCGTAAAGGACTTCCTCATAATTGTTATTCATAGCTTTGGCAATAATATTCTTAATACCAAGTTTTTTGCACTGCAAGAGCGCTAGCGCAGACGATTCTAGGTGTTCTCCAGTTGCAATAATGACTGAGTCGCAAGTATCGATACCAGCAGAACGTAGAAATTCAATGTCAGTAATGTCCCCAACAGCAGCCTTAGTCACCTGATCAGCAAGGTAATCAATTGTTGTAGCATTATTATCTAAGGCAATAACATCTTGTCCAAAAGAAGAGAGTTCGGTTGCAATAGTTTGTCCAAAGATTCCCAAACCAAGGACCCCAATAATTTGTGTTTTCATATAAAATCCTTTCAGAATATTGTCAATTAATAAAATAGTTTAGCCGACTGAAATGTCAGTTGGGGCATAAGAGATATGTTTTTCTTTTTTGGTCATCAAGCTCAAGAGAACAGTGATAGGTCCGACACGGCCAATGAACATCAGAGCCATGATAACAAGGCGTCCTAGGGTATTTAGATTAGGGGTCAAATCCATTGAAACACCAACGGTAGCAATGGCTGACACACTCTCAAAAAGTAGGCCTAGTGGTGAGAGAGTAGGATTAGTTTCCAGCAAAATAACATAGCCGACAAAGAGCATCGTTAGGAAAAAGAGTATAACTGTGAATGCTTGCAAAATGGTTTTGTTAGATATAATACGGTTTCGAAAAACCACACTCGAGTTACCAGATAGCTCTGACTTAAAAAGTAGGAACATGATAGAGGCAGTTGTCACCTTGATACCACCCGCAGTTCCTCCAGGACCACCCCCAATAATCATTTGAATCATAAAAAGAAGATTTGTGGAGAAATCGGCATTGGTATAGGAAATAGTTGCAAAGCCAGCGGTACGCATGGTTACAGTCTGAAAGAAACTTACCAGAAGTTGTTGCCAGACATTGAGAGTACCGATTGTCTTAGAGTTATCCATTTCCAGTAACCAAGCAAGCAGTGTTCCTCCTAATAGGAGACAACCTGTACTTATAAGCACAAGACGGCTTTGATTACTGAAAGGTCTCCAAGCTAATTTCCAATTCCTTGGACGATCTTTAATATAACGTCTTATTAGTTGAATCAAATCAATCCAAACTGCAAATCCCAAGCTTCCAGACATGATGAGAAAAGCTACAGCAAGGTTAATGGTTGGATTGGTTGCATAATCTTGTAAACTGTTAGAACCTAAGTTATCAAATCCAGCATTACAAAAGGCAGAGACAGCTAGAAAGAGACTATTAAAAATGCCATGACCAAGTCCAAAACGAGGAATGAAGTCAGTCATAATCACGAGTGCTGCTAAAGCTTCAATAGAAAAAGTTATTTTATAGACCTTAAAAAGATAAGCCTTCAAATCTTTTTGGTTATCCCTACTAAGTGCGGATTGAAGGAGATCTTGATCGCTCAGTCCTAATTTATTTTTAAGGGTATAGGTACTAAAGGCTATAAGAGAGACTAGTCCAAGTCCTCCCGTCTGCATGAGAAACATAGAGAGAATTTGACCAAGACCATTGTATGCCTTACTGACCGGGACAACAGAAAGTCCAGTTACACAGACCATTGACACAGTATTGAAGAGATGGTCTAGGTAGCTTGTTTCTGGACTGTTAGCATAGTGGCTTATGGGAAGGCTAAGTAAAATACTCCCCACTATAATGACAAAGACAAAGCTGAGCACAAGCTTTTGCGTGACAGAAAGACGATTTATCAATGAAAACCTCCGAGTTATCATAAGAATAAATAATAATCCAAGGAGCAAGAAGCATCCTTGGATAAATGTTATAACGGCTTCTTGTTAGGCATCCCAGCACGACGTGGGTACTTATTTGGGGTTTCTTTTTTCTTATCGACAATGGTGATATTACGTCCATCCCCATTTGGCAATTTATAGTTCTCATTGAGAATAGGTTTGGCAAAAAGCAAGTTCAAGGCATTTTTAGCATCGGCTAGCTCTTCGTCAGCTGCTGCAGCTTTAAGTGCAATAAGTTGTCCACCCACCTTTAAGAAAGGAATGGTCAATTCTGAGAGAACCTGCATGCGTGCAACAGCACGGGCAGTTACAATATCAAACTGAGCACGGAAGCCCTTGTCTTGTCCAAAATCCTCTGCACGTCCATGATAGAAGTGAACACCGCTGAGCTCAAGTTCATCGGCCAAGAGATTAAGGAAATTGATGCGTTTATTAAGAGAGTCAATGATAGTCACATCAAGTTCAGGACAAAGGATTTTCATAGGGAGACTTGGAAATCCAGCTCCAGCTCCGATATCGAGAAGTCGAATAGTCTGATTTTTAATATGTCCTTGGAGAACAGGAGCTAGGGAATCGTAGAAATGTTTGAGGTAGACCTCGTCTCTTTCTGTGATTGCAGTAAGATTGATCTTTTCGTTCCATTCTACCAAGAGCTCAAAGTAGCGTTGGAATTGGTCTTTTTGTTTTTGGCTGAGATCGAACCCTAGTTCTTTCAAAGCCTTGTAAAAATCTTCAGGTGTCATTTTATATTCCTTTTATCTAGTTTCAATGCTCTTATTTTACCATAATTAAGAGCTTTCATCTAACGCTATAAGACAGATGGAAACTAGGTCTGAATAAGTTTCTCATTAGCTGTGAAAAAAGTTCTAAGTTTAAGAAATATGTAATATTAAAGGTGTTATTTTTTCTTAAAAATTTGATATAATACTAATTAAGTCTAAAATCATAATCATGCTCTCTAATGAAAAGTGAATGTGGGGGATTATGGTCTTGTGGATTGAAAATAGATCCCTATGGGGAAATTTAATTTGAGGATTAAAAATGATTTATCTTTCAGAAGTTAGAAAGTCTCCAGAAGGGCTCGCCTTTAACGAAGCACCTTCTTTGTTGGAGTCTATTAAAGAACGCTATGATCAAGTTTTAAATCTTGAACAGATTCAAGCAAGTGGGCATGTAGCCTATGACAATGGTTTGTACCTTTTGGATTATCAACTTAGCTATGATATTACCTTGCCATCTAGCCGTTCACTTGAACCTGTGACCCTTAGTTTTAACTATCCGGTTTCAGAAACCTTTATACAAGAGGCAGATGCTGCTCTGCAAAAAGAATTAGTCGAAGAAAATCTAGTTCTTATCTTGGATGGGGATACTATTAATCTTGATGAGAGTATTCTAGATAATATTCTTCTTAATATTCCTTTGAGAGTACTAACACCTGAGGAAGAATCAGGACAAATTTCGCTCTCTGGGAATGACTGGGAAGTCTTGTCAGAAGAGGATTTTGCCGCTCTTCAACAGGAGAAAAAAGAGGCAAGTAATCCCTTTGCCCAATTGAACGGTCTCTTTGATGAAAATTAATTCAAAAAAACAAACTAAAAATGTTTGACAATTTTAAAAATCTGTATTATTATATCATTAGAAGTTAATTTTCGGATTTATTCATTGGGTAAATCTACAGACTTTTTAAGGGAAATGGAAGTCAAAAAATTTTAAGAAAGTGGTAAATACTTATTATGAGCAAACGCATTTTGATTGTTGAAGATGAGAAAAACCTTGCTCGTTTTGTCTCTCTTGAACTTCAACACGAAGGATACGACGTTGTGACAGCAGACAACGGACGCGAAGGACTTGAAATGGCACTCGAGAAAGATTTCGATCTTATTCTCTTGGACCTTATGTTGCCTGAGATGGACGGTTTTGAAGTAACACGTCGTCTCCAACAAGAAAAAGATACTTATATTATGATGATGACAGCTCGCGATTCAATCATGGACATTGTTGCTGGTTTGGACCGCGGTGCTGATGACTATATTGTAAAACCATTTGCGATTGAAGAATTGTTGGCACGTATCCGTGCAACCTTCCGTCGCCAAGATATCGAATCTGCTAAGAATGCACCAGCAAAAGCATCAACTTATCGTGATTTGAAATTGGATGTTCAAAACCGTACAGTTGTTCGTGGTGATGAAGCAATTCCATTGACAAAACGTGAGTTTGATTTGTTGAACACACTTTTGAGCAATATGAACCAAGTGATGACCCGTGAGGAACTCTTGCTTCAAGTTTGGAAATATGATGACGCCATCGAAACAAACGTGGTAGATGTTTATATTCGTTATTTGCGTGGAAAAATCGACGTTCCAGGTAAGGAATCATATATTCAAACAGTACGAGGAATGGGTTACGTTATCCGTGAAAAATGAGTAAATTACAAGATAAATTATTTGGTAAAGTAACCATTAGAAAAAAGTTGACCATGACAACTGCTGTGGTCTTCTTTCTTGTATTGTCGTTGTTCACTCTGGTTGTTATTTTTTCAGCTAATACGCTTCTTTTGCAACGTGAACGTCAAAATGTAAACACTACAATCGCAAAAGTTGTTACTTACATCGAAAAGGATTGGGATTCGGATGAAGAATTAAGTCCAGAACCGCTCTTAGCGGCTCTTTATTCGCCTAAAAATATCTATGCATCAATTATTAATGGCGTACTTTCTGAAAAGCACTCTTTGGATGGTCAAGTTGCAATTTCTAATAAATTATATTCAAATCAGTCAGTTTTTGTGTATGACAAAAAAGGAACCTTTATCTTTACTTCTGAGGAGAATACAGATTCGCCTCCCGGTATGTCCGAGGTAAACAAACTGAAGTCAGTATCCTATAAAGGAAAGCGTGGTTTCTTACTACAAGTTCCAATTTACGGTAAGGATAAAAAGACCATCGTTGGCTATGCCCAGATTTTCCATGATTTGGAATTCTACTATGCTCTTAAAGAGCGTTTGGTTTTCTTGTTGATTTTCCTAGAAGTGGGGATGACTGTCCTAGTTATCGCAGCAACTGTAGTTGTCTTGACATCTATTCTTCGTCCGATGAGACAGTTGCACGAAACGATGGGAGTTATTACCGATTCGCCAAGTGATTTGGAACTTCGTTCTAAGATTGAAAGTCACGATGAAATTGGTGATTTGGCGGTTAACTTTAACCGCATGATGGATAAAATTCAAGAAAATAATCAGATGCAGATGCGTTTCTTGAGTGACGTCAGTCATGAATTGCGTACGCCGATTGCGGTTATCAAGGGGCATATGGACCTCTTGCAACGTTGGGGTAAAAATGACCCTGAGATTCTTGAAGAAAGTCTTGAGGCTGCAAGTCACGAGGCCAACCGTATGACGATTATGATTAATGATATGTTGGATTCTATCCGTGTCAAAGGATCATTTGAAAATCATAGAAACGATACTTGTGATTTGAATTCTTCAATCCGTACGGTTATTGGGAACTTCCGTGTCTTGCATGAAGATTATCAATTTTATCTCAATGATTTCGAAAGTTCAGAGCGTCTAGCACAGATTTATAGTCAGCACTTTGAACAGGCGATCACCATTTTGATTGATAATGCGGTCAAGTATTCGCCTGTCAATAAGGAAATACAGGTTACTATTAAAGCATTGGAAGATGAAATGTTGGTACAAGTGCAAGATAACGGTGAGGGGATTTCAAAAGAAGATATCAATCATATTTTTGAACGTTTCTATCGTTCAGATAAGGCACGTAACCGTACAACAACTCAATCTGGTGTTGGTATTGGTTTGTCAATCCTTTATCAAATTGTGGAAGCTTATCGCTGCCGTATTGATGTTAGTTCTGAACTTGGTGTTGGAACACGTTTCGACCTTTACATTCCATTTGCAGATCGAGAAACGACGATACCTCAACTTGAGCTTTAAATCAATTTATAAGAGACTTAGAGTGATTCTTGGTCATGAGCACGCCTCGTTTAGGGCGTGCTTTTTATGTGTTTTTATGGTAAAATAGAGTACCGAATTTCAAAGATTGGTGGTGAAGTGCATGCGTTGTCCAAAATGTCAACATAATAAATCTAGTGTTATCGATAGCCGTCAGGCAGAGGATGGGAATACTATTCGTCGTCGTCGTGAGTGTGATTCTTGTCATGCTCGTTTTACAACATTTGAGCGTGTGGAAGAGGTTCCACTTTTGGTTGTCAAAAAAGACGGTACTCGTGAACAATTCTCTCGCGACAAGATTTTCAATGGTATCTTGATGAGTGCTCAGAAGCGTCCGGTTTCTAGTGAGGATATCGAAAATGCCATCACCCGTATTGAGCAAAACATTCGCCGTAACCATGATGGAGAGGTTGAGAGTGATGTCATTGGGAATTTAGTGATGAAAGAACTCGCTGACCTTGATGAAATTACTTATGTACGTTTTGCCAGTGTCTACCGTTCTTTCAAAGATGTTGATGAGATTGAAGAGTTGCTTCAAGAAATCACCAAGACTGTACGTGCGAAAAAAGAGTCTAAAAAATGAGACCTATTGAAGAATTTGTTTATGTTGGCAATCAGGTTATCGTTCCCGATCAGGCAAGTCTGATGCGTTGCTACTATCCCATTATTGGGGGTGAGGGATACGCTCTCTACCAGTATTTCGTGGCTTTTTATGACAATGGGAATCACCGCCATAAGTTTGCGGCTATTCTGAACCACCTTAACTTTGGAATGCAGCCCCTTCAGGAAGCACTGGCGGTTCTGACAGCAGTAGATCTTTTGGCCCTTTACCAGTCCCCTCAAGGGTTTTATGTTATAGAGCTTAAGTCTCCCTTATCAATTGAACAGTTTTTAAAACATGCCGTTTATAGTTCACTTCTCGAGCAAAAGATTAGTGAACCAGCAGTAGATGCTTTGAAACCTGCAGGTCTACAAGGCTTGCAAGATTTATCTAAACGTTTTTCGGATGTCTTTACCGATGAGCGTTTGGCTCAAAAGTCTGTGTCTGAAATCAAGCCCAAAAATTCATTTGATTTAAGCAGTTTCAGGAATCGTATGCAGGCTGATGGTCTTGTATTTACAGATGAAAAGACAGATGTGCCAGAAATCTATAAATTGTCTGAAACTCATGGCATGAACTGGTATGATACCTATCTCTTAGCGAAAAAGACAGCCGTGAACCACCAGATTATTGTCAAGCGTATGCAGGTGCAATTAGAGCAGGCTCAAGCTCAAACATTGGGTGGTGATTCTGCTTTGACGGAGACGGAGAAAAAGATTCTTAAAGCGGTTAGGTCCGAAAAGCCTATAGATTACTTGCAAAGTGCTAAAGGCCCAAGCGGGACTGTGACTAATTCTGAGAAGCAGATTCTCACGGATTTGGCACAAAGAGGCTTTATGGATGAGGTCATTAACCTCATGGTTGCCTATAGTTTGGGACGGACACGTTCAACGAATGTGAATCGAGAGTATATCTCTAAACTTGCCAACGATTTTGCCTTTAAGAACATCGTCACTGCTGAACAGGGGCTTTTAGCTTTGCGTAGTGGTTATGACAAGAAATCACAGCAAGCAAAAGCTGATTCTAAGAAGAAAACAAATGTGCCGAGCTGGAGTAATCCAGATTATGATAATCAAACCAGTCAGGCTGATCAGGCCAAGTTGGATGAAATTAGACGTCGAGCTTTGGCAAAACTAGAAAAAGGAAAGGAGTAGCCTATGGAAAGAGTTGGACAAACCCTAAACCGAGCAGGGCATCATGGGTCTGGCAATGCAACAGATTTAACGAAGCAAATTTTGGCAGATCCAAGAGTGGCTAGCTTTATTCAAGAGCATAGCCTAAGCCAGGATGAAATCAAGCGTAGTCTTCCTAAGTTTAATCAATTCCTGGTGGAATGCCGTAAGGTCAAAGAAGGTGATGCCTCGTATATTGCCAAGGGGTATGAACCGATTCTGACCATGAATGAAGGCTACGCTGATGTAACCTATAAGGAGACGCGTCAGCTCAAAGAGCAACAAGAACAGCAGGCTATTGCTAAACGGATTAATTTGGTGAGTCTGCCTCAGTCTTATCGTAAGATTACCTTTGCGGACATTGCTCTAGATGATGTGGCTCGTGTTGATACCTTTGAGAGTCTCGTGGATTTTGTGGCGAATTACCCTAGTCCAGACCAGAAAGGCCTCTATATCTACGGAGACATGGGGGTTGGAAAATCCTTCATGTTGGCTGCTATGGCTCATGAACTTTCAGAGACTAAGAAGGTTGCTACGACCATTATTCATTACCCATCTTTTACTATTGATGTTAAAAATGGAATCAAGGATGGTTCTGTCAAGGAACAAATTGATGCTGTCAAACAGGCGGAAGTTTTGGTTCTAGATGATATCGGTGCAGAACAATTCTCTTCTTGGATTAGGGATGATGTTTTGCAAGTTATCCTCCAGCATCGCATGATTGAGGAGCTGCCTACCTTCTTTACGTCTAACTATAGTTTTGCGGATTTAGAAGCAAAGCTATCCAATGGACGTCAAGGAGATGAGACTTGGCAGGCCAAACGTGTGATGGAGCGTATCCGTTTTCTTGCCAAAGAGGTTCACTTGAAGGGTGTTAATCGCCGTTAGGGTGATCCTAATAATGATAAAGAATAAGAGAGTTTGCTTTCCTTGGTGGAAGTGAGACTGCTAATTGAAGAAAGGAATCCCTATTTAATCAGGGACTTAAACATATGACATTACCTACAGTTGCTATCGTGGGTCGCCCAAACGTTGGGAAATCGACCCTATTTAACCGAATTGCGGGTGAACGTATCTCTATCGTCGAAGACGTTGAAGGGGTAACACGTGACCGTATTTATACCTCTGCTGAATGGCTTAATCGCCAGTTTAGCTTGATTGATACTGGTGGTATCGATGATGTTGATGCACCATTTATGGAACAAATTAAGCACCAAGCTGACATTGCCATGACTGAAGCTGACGTTATTGTCTTTGTCGTTTCCGGTAAGGAAGGCGTGACAGATGCGGACGAGTACGTTGCTCGTATTCTCTATAAGACCAACAAGCCAGTTATTTTGGCGGTAAATAAAGTGGATAACCCTGAGATGCGTGCAGATATCTATGATTTTTATTCTCTTGGACTTGGTGATCCTTACCCAGTTTCATCTGTTCACGGTATTGGTACAGGGGATGTTCTCGATGCTATCGTTGAAAACCTTCCAACAGAAGTTGAAGAAGAAAATCCAGATATCATTCGTTTTAGTTTGATTGGACGTCCAAACGTCGGAAAATCAAGCTTGATTAACGCCATTTTGGGCGAGGACCGAGTGATTGCTAGTCCGATTGCTGGTACGACTCGAGATGCCATTGATACAAACTTTGTGGACAGTGAAGGTCAAGAGTATACCATGATTGACACCGCTGGTATGCGTAAATCTGGTAAGGTTTATGAAAATACGGAGAAATACTCTGTCATGCGTTCAATGCGTGCCATTGACCGTTCTGATATCGTCCTTATGGTTATCAATGCCGAAGAAGGTATCCGTGAGTATGATAAGCGTATTGCTGGTTTTGCCCATGAAGCTGGTAAAGGGATTATCATCGTAGTTAACAAATGGGATACGATTAAGAAAGACAATCATACCGTTGCTAACTGGGAAGCAGATATCCGTGATCAGTTCCAATTCTTGAGCTATGCACCAATTATCTTTGTATCGGCTGAGACGAAACAACGTCTTAACAAGTTGCCAGAGATGATTAAACGCATCAGTGAGAGTCAAAATCGTCGTATTTCATCAGCTGTTTTGAATGATGTTATCATGGATGCCATTGCCATCAACCCAACACCGACTGACAAAGGAAAACGCCTTAAGATTTTCTACGGCACACAAGTTTCGGTTAAACCACCAACATTTGTTATCTTTGTCAATGAAGAAGAGCTTATGCACTTCTCATACATGCGTTTCTTGGAAAATCAAATTCGTCAAGCCTTTGGTTTTGAGGGAACACCAATTCATTTGATTGCTCGTAAACGTAAATAAAAAAAGAGACCAACCAGAATAAAATCTTTATGGGTTGGTCTTTTATCATTGTAAGGAGAAAACGATGTTAGAAAATATTCAAGCTTATTTATCTAAACAAGGGGTTAAGTATATCAAACCTGAAAAGGCGGGCCTACACCAGGAAGAGATGGAAGACCTCAAGGCACTTGCTCAATCAGCTCGTAAGGAAATGCAGGTCTTATCCAAAGCTCTAGAGGAGCGTTTGACACCCTTTAAGATGGATCGTGTCAGTAATTGGGCCAATCAGGCACAAATATGTCGGCCACACTTTTGGTGCTATTATAAGGCACCTGAGGACAGTTTAGACGATGTTGCCATGGCGATTCGGCTCTATGGTCAGCCTAAAGATTGGGGAGTCTCAGTTGAAGTTAGCTTTATCGAACGGAAAAAATCAGATACTACTCTAGCTAAACAACATAAGGTCCTAGACTTACCGATTGCACCCTCTCTATACTATTTTGCCCAGGAAAATGGTGTCAGTCATCGTGTGGAAGGAACTGAAGACAATCGTCAGATGCTTAAAGAAGCAGTTAGAGATAATCGTGTTCGTAAGGTATTGGTTAAATATGATGTTCCTGTGACTACTAGTGAAACAATAGAAGAGTTAGTAGAAAAACTTGCTGATGGATTTGATAAGTTGAAACCCTATTACGAGAAAGCTAATAAAAACTAAAAAATCTCCAGGTTCTTTCTGGAGATTTTCCTTGTTATTTTGGTGCAATCACTTCAGCACCACCCATGTAAGGGCGAAGAACTTCAGGGATAGTTACTGAACCATCTTCGTTTTGGTAGTTTTCAAGGACAGCGGCTACTGTACGTCCAACAGCAAGTCCTGAACCGTTAAGAGTGTGAAGAAGTTTTACTTTACCATCGGCTTCGTCACGGTAACGGATTTGTGCACGACGGGCTTGGAAATCTTCTGTGTTTGAACATGAAGAAATTTCGCGGTAAGTGTTTTGTGCTGGAATCCAAACTTCCAAGTCGTAAGTTTTCGCAGCTGAGAATCCCATATCGCCAGTACACAAAGTGATGACACGGTATGGCAAGTTAAGTTTTTGAAGGATGTTTTCAGCGTTAACTACCATTTTTTCCAATTCATCATATGAGTCTTCAGGTTTTGAGAATTTGACCATTTCAACCTTGTGGAATTGGTGAAGACGAATCAAACCACGTGTGTCACGACCAGCTGAACCAGCTTCTGAACGGAATGAAGGACTCATAGCAGTGAAGTAGATTGGCAATTCTTTACCATCAAGGATTTCACCACGGTAGTAGTTTGTCAAAGGAACTTCGGCTGTTGGGATAAGGACATAGTCAGTACCGTCAAGCTCGAAAGTATCTTCTTTAAATTTTGGATATTGACCAGTACCGAACATTGAGTCGTGGTTAACCATGTAAGGTGTGATCATTTCAGTGTAACCTTCTTTAGCGTGCTCATCCAACATGAAGTTGTAGATTGCACGTTCCAATTTTGCTCCAAGTCCTTTGTAGAAGAGGAAGCGAGAACCAGTGACTTTAGCACCACGTTCCCAATCTAGGATACCAAGGTCTTCCCCAAGATCCCAGTGAGGCTTAATCTCAAAATCAAAGTTACGAGGTGTTCCCCAACGACGAACTTCTACGTTTTCGTCTTCGTCAGCACCTACTGGAACAGAGTCATTTGGTGTATTTGGAAGTGTCACAACGATGGCATTAAGCTTTTCATCGATAGCAGCAAGTTCTGCATCAATTTCCTTAATTTCTGCAGAGACTTTTTGCATTGCTGCGATTTGTTCGGAAGCATCTTCTTTGTTACGCTTAGCTTGAGCGATACCATCTGAAGCAATGTTACGTTGAGCTTTGAGTTCTTCAGATTTGATAAGAAGTTCGCGACGTTTAACATCAAGCTCTTTGAGTTCATTTAAAGTTTCAGCAGCGACACCACGTGTAGCCAATTTTTCGGCAAGGGCATCGAAGTCGTTACGAATACGTTTTACATCTAACATAAGTTCCTCCAAAAAGTAAAACACTCCTGTGAGAGTGTTGGAGTGACATAGGCCACGGTTCCATCCAACTTCACAGGAGTGCACTTGTTTATGTTTTTAATTATTAGAAACGGTAGAATTTCGTAGGTCAACCCTACCTGCTCGCAGCAACCGCAGGCTTTCTGTAAGGATCTAGCTAGTACTTATCCGTCCGTTATATTATACAAAAATTATGATTTTTTGGCAAATAAACCTTTGAGTCGAGCCCCAATAGTTTGAATGAGAGTTGGTAGCTTGACGACTTTTTCATTGCCAAGGTGTTCCCTAGCAATCTTTAGAATCTTCCCAGAATCTTTAGAAGCGAAGAGGAATTTGCTCTTGTCTGTCAACACTTCAAAGTGACGGCTAATTCTCTTTCCTGATACATTCGCACCGATTTGAGTGATGCTAGTCCATGGAATTTGAATGTATTGCTCGACATTGACATCTGGGTAGAATTCAAGAGCCACATCTCCGATTAGAAATTTACCGACTTTCCCTCCGATAGCCATGTAGGAAACGCCTGTTGTATGCAGTTCAACTGTTTTGTTTAGTGATTGTGCCATATCTATCTCGCTTTTTGATTGTAGTACCTTTATTATAGCATAAGAAAAGAGTTCAGCTTTGCTAAACTCTTACTCTTTTTACATGATTCCGAAGAAGCTTGCAACAATACCAACTACAAAGAGTCCGATGATGATTGTGATTGGTGAAACTTTCTTCTTAAGCAACCACATACATGCAAAAGTAAGGAGAAGTCCCATCAAACCTGGAATCAATGAATCCAATTGTTTTTGAAGGGTATCAACTTGAATCTTATCGAAGCTAAGTTTGTCATTAACTTGGCCGAGGATAGTCTTAAGTTGGTCACCGCTAACATTGCCTTTAGGCCATTCGATATAGGCACCTTTAGACAAAACTTTACCTGGAAGGTTTACAGTGAAGACGATAGAAACCCAACGTTCAACGAGGACGGCCAAGATGAACATACCAAGGATTGATGCCCCTTTAGTAATATCTTTCAAGATACCACCAGACATGTCTTTAGTGATTTCTGAACCTGCTTTGTAACCAAGTTCTTGAGTGTACCACAAGAAGGCCATACGGATAAGGTTCCAACCGATGAAGAAGATAAGTGGACCAGCGATGTTACCAGCTTGTGCCAATGATGCACCAAGGGCACCAAGGATAGGACGAACTGTGAACCAGAAAACAGGGTCACCGATACCGGCAAGAGGTCCCATCATACCGATTTTAACCCCTTGGATAGCAGCATCTTCGATGTCAGTACCGTTAGCTTTTTCTTCTTCAAGAGCCAAGGTAACACCCATGATAGGAGCAGCTACGTAAGGGTGGGTATTGAAGAATTCCAAGTGACGTTTAAGAGCTGCAGCTTGGTCTTCTTTGTTAGTGTAGAGTTTTTTGATAGCAGGAATGAGTGAGTAAGCCCAACCCAAGTTTTGCATACGTTCATAGTTCCATGAACCTTGCAAGAATTGTGAGCGCCACCAAACCTTTCTACGATCCGCTTGAGATAATTGAATTTTTTCAGCCATGAGAGCACCCCTTCCTAGTAGTCTTCCAAGATATCGCCGATTGGGTCGCCTGAACCAGTTGAAGTTCCGCCACCATTTCCGCCACCTTGTTTAGAAAGGTTGAGGTAGATGAAGGCAATAGCGACACCGATAGCACCAAGAGCGATAAGTGTCAATTGGCTAATAGCAGCAAAAGCAAAACCGATGGCGAAGAATGGCCAAACTTCACGAGTTGCCATCATGTTGATAACCATAGCGTAACCAACGGCTACGACCATACCACCACCGACAACCATACCGTGGTTGAGCCAGCTAGGCATCAAACCAAGGGCATGTTGAACAGATTCTGCTGGGATAGCAAGAAGAAGGGCGGCTGGCACAGCGATACGCAAACCTTGAAGAAGGAGGGCGAGGTAGTGTGCACGTTCAACACCAGCAATGTTTCCACTTTCTGCAGCTTTATCTGCGGCATGAACAAGGGCAACAGAGGCTGTACGAACAAGCATAGTTAGGAAGAGACCGGCAACCGCAAGTGGGATAGCTGTTGCAGTCGCAACACCGATACCTTCAGTTGTGAAGTTACCACCTTTAACCAAAATAATGGCAGCAGCAACAGAGGCAAGTGCAGCGTCGGGAGCGACAGCGGCACCGATATTAGCCCAAGCAAGGGCGATCATTTGAAGAGAACCACCAAGCATGATACCTGCAGTGAGGTTACCTGTAGCAGCACCGATGAGGGTACATGCAACAAGTGGTTGGTGGAATTGGAATTGGTCAAGGATACCTTCAAGACCAGCAAGGAAGGCAACAACTACGACCAAAATTGCAGAAATAATTGACATATCTGACATGGTAATAATTCCTTTTCTATTGAGTTGTGATTAGCTGAGATGATCAGCTAATTTATCCGAATGAAGGTTATTGAACGTTAGCTTTTTTGATAAGGTCGAACAAATCTTTCTTAGAATCATTTGGTACCTTACGGACGTCGAATTCAACGCCAAGGTCACGCAATTTTTCGAAGCAAGCAACATCGTCTTTGTCCATAGACAAAACGTTGTTAACCATTGTTTTACCAGTTGAGTGAGCCATAGAACCAACGTTAAGTTCTTTGATTGGCACGCCACCTTCGATAGCACGAAGTGCGTCTTGAACCGTTTCGAACAAGATAAGTGCGTGTGTGTTACCAAAGCGAGGGTCCTTAGAAGCATCAATCAATTTTTGAATTGGAACAACGTTTGCTTTAACCCCATTTGGTGCTGCTTGTTTGATCAATTCTTTACGAAGCTCATCTTTAGCAACGTCATCTGAAGCAACAATGATACGGTCTGCTTTAGATGCAGGTGTCCAGTTAGTTGCTACCTGACCATGCAAGAGACGTGTGTCCAAACGTGCCAAGTTAATCTTGAGCTTACCATCTCCGATAACTGTCCCTTCTGGGATAGCTCCTTGAGGTGCTGCAGCTTCTACAGGAGCTGCTGTTGTTTCCTCAGCTGGATTAAGCTCCTCTGGAAGTGCTTTGATACCACCCTTAGCTTCCTTGATGATATTAGCAGCAACTTGCTCTGCAGTAGCGTTAGCATCCATCATACGTTCAGTGTATGCTTGGATAAGCATTGGCAAGTTAAGTCCTGTGATGATAGCAATCTTGCGATCTGGATTTTCTCCAGCAATTCGACTGGCTTGGTTAAATGGTGAACCAGACCAAAGGTCAGCCAAAACAAGAATTTCGTCATCAGCATCGAATTGTGCAATGGCGTCGTTGAAGTGAGCGTACAAGTCATCAGGACCTTCACTTGGCATGAAAGTTACGACTTGAACTTTCTCTTGGTCTCCAAAAATCATAGAGCCTGATTGGTGGATTCCTTCAGCGAACTTACCATGGCTGGCAATAATAATACCGATACCCATTCGTGTTCTCCTCCTTATAAATTATTTTTTCCTAGGCTTAAAAAGACTATCTCCGATTTTTATCAAGACGCTAAAAAAAGCGTCTCTCAATCTTTTTAAACATAAGAAATCAAGAACAATTATATTCTAAAACGCTTTCAAGAAAATGTCAATAGCTAGTGAGATAAAATTTCAAAAGAAGTCAAACTCTTTCAAAAATGAGCAAAATATTATAAAAAGATTGCCCAACCATTAGACTGGGCAATCTTTTTATAATATTCGGAGGTTATTTCTTCTTGACAATGAGTCGGAAAAGATTTTTAAAGCCTTGTTTGAGGACAGCGATAAAGCTAGGTGCTTTTCTTAAACTTTCTCGAGGAATTCTTTTTTGAATTTCTTTCAAAGTTATTCGACTTTTTCGACTGGCAAAACGGAAACGTCCATTTTGCTTAGTTCGGATTTCAAAGCGTGGGATGAATTTACCACCGAAGTAGACATCGGCAATCACATAAGTGATTTCATCCCAAGGAATTTGAACGTAGTCTTGCAACTTTGTATCATTGTAAAATTCGAAGGCCTTATCTCCGACCATGATATTTCCGTAAATAGGCCCTTCACGAAACCAAGTTCCCTTAGTTGTGTGAGCCATTTCCGTATTGAGCGATTTAACCATACCTTGCTCCGATTAGAGTACACCAATAATGTGGAGAACAATAGCTAGAACAAAGATACCCAAAATGATAACGATTGGAGAAACTTTTCTCTTAAGAAGGTACATACAGAGGAAAGTCAAACCAAGGGCAGCAAGACCAGGAATCAATTGGTTCAAGTTATCTTGCAATGTTGTCACCTTGTTGGCTTCGAGTGATTTACCAGCAGCTTGTTCTAGGAAGGCTGCTTTAACACCGGCAATACCTTTTGGAAGTTTATCCCAATCGATATAAGCACCTTCTTGTTGTTTAACAACAGAGACAACTGGTGTGAAGGTAATGCTTACCCAACGTTGGATAAGAGAACCGATAACGAACATCCCCATCATTGATGCGCCACGAGTCACTTGTTGAAGAAGGTTACCTGACAAGTCATCTGTGATCGCAGTACCAGCACGGTAACCGAATTCTTGAGTATACCATTTAACGGCAGCTACCATGACGTTCCAGAGAACGAAGAAGACGATTGGGCCTAGGACGTTACCTGAAACAGCCAAACCTGCTCCTAGTGAAAGGAAGATTGGACGAAGGGTAAACCAGAAGAGAGGGTCACCGGCACCTGCAAGAGGTCCCATCATACCGACCTTAACCCCTGAGATAGCAGCATCATCAATCTCAGCACCGTTGGCACGTTCTTCTTCCAAGGCAAGAGTAACCCCAAAGATTGGGTTGGCCATGAAAGGTTGTGTATTAAAGAATTCCAAGTGACGCTTAAGCGCAGCAGCACGGTCTTCTTTAGTTTGATAAAGTTTTTTGATTGCAGGAATAAAGGTGTAAGCCACACCACCATTTTGCATACGTTCATAGTTGAATGAAGCTAAAAGGAAGTATGAGCGCAAGAAAGCTTTGAAACGATCTGCTTTTGTTAATTTAATTTTTGAATCAGCCATTTTCTTTCCTCCTAATTAAAAGTCTTCCAGAATTTCACCGAGGGGATCACCTGATCCTCCATCATTTGAAGAACCATTTGAACCACTAGCTTCAAGTGCAAGGTACATAACGGCAAGACAGAGGCCGATGATACCCAAGCTAATCAAGGTCAATTCTTTGAGGGCAGCCAAAGCAAAACCAAGGAAGAAGAATGGCCAAACTTCACGACTAGACATCATGTTGATAACCATGGCATAACCAACGGCTACAACCATACCACCACCGATTGTCATACCTGATTTTAACCATTCAGGCATAGCTTCAAGACCAGATTGTACGAGGTGTGCAGGAATCAAGAGCAAGAGGAGGGCAGGGATAGCAACACGGAGACCTTGAAGGGCCATACCGATAAAGTGCCATCTTTCAACACCAGCGATATCAGCAGCTTCTGCACGGCTATCCATAATATGAGCGATGAAGACAGTTGCTGTACGGACAACCATTGTCAAGGCAAGACCGGCAACAGCCAAAGGCACCGCAAGGGCGATGGCAGGACCAATTCCTTTAGTTCCTTGACCACCCAAGATAAGGATAATTGTAGAAGCAACAGCGGCAAGTGAGGCATCTGGTGCCATGGCAGCACCAACGTTAGCCCATCCCATAGTAATCAACTGTAAGCTACCACCCAACATTACGCCGAGTTCGAGATGACCAGTAACAAGACCGATAAGGGAACAAGCCACAACTGGCTGGTATGTTTCGATTTGGTCGTTAACTGAGCTACAACCGATGATGAAAGCAACAATTACGACTAAAATAATTTGTACTAAACTCATTTATGCATCCTCCAAAATTATTTCTTCTCTGCTAATTTAGTTTCAGCTGACTTAATCAAGGCATCAACGTTTGCTGGGCTATCACTTGGTACCCCACGAACGTCAAATTTGACACCCAATGATTGCAACTCTTTGATAGCATCCACATCTGTTTGGTCAAATGAAAGAGCTTTAGTAACGTTGACTTTTCCTTCTTTATAAGCTGAAGAACCAAGGTTGATTTCTTTAACATCAACACCTGCTTTAACAGCAGCAAGAGCATCTTCAACAGATTCAAAGAGAAGCATAGCACGTGTATCTCCAAAACGTGGGTCATTGTTTGCTTTAACCATGTTTTTAATTGGGATAACGTGAACTTGAACACCAGATGGAGCGGCTTGTTTAATCATGTTTGTACGAAGTTTATCATGACAAACAGTGTCTGAAACAACGATGATACGGTCTGGGTGAGTTGAGTGAGTCCAACCAGTCGCAACCTGACCGTGGAGAAGACGTGTGTCAACACGAGCCAAAACGTATTTGATTTTTCCATCACCAAGTACTGTTCCTTCAGGAATGGTACCTTTAGGAATAGAAGGTTTAGCGTCGGCTGGTTTAGTGTCTTCTTCAGGAATAAGGCCTTCTGGAAGGACTTTAACGCCTTCTTTTGTTTCCTTATAAATGTTAGCGACAATCTCTTCAACCCCAGCATCAGGAGCTACCATACGTTCCGTATATGCTTGGATAAGCATTGGCAAGTTGAGTCCTGTCACGATAACCATCTTGCGATTAGGATTTTCTTCCTTAATTCGGCTTGCCTGGTTAAATGGTGATCCAGACCAAAGGTCTGCAAGGACTAGAATTTCGTCGTCAGCGTCAAATTGAGCAATGGCATCTTTGAAGTGAGCGTACAAGTCGTCAGGACCTTCATTTGGCATGAAAGTAACCACTTGAACTTTCTCTTGTTCACCAAAAATCATAGAACCTGATTGGTGAATACCTTCAGCGAATTTACCATGGCTAGCAATAATAATACCGATACCCATTAGTGTTCTTCCTCCTTTTATATATTGTTTCTTAGGAATAGAAAAATGATTATTGGTATTAGCATCGATCAGTATGAAATGACAACAATATTTTTTTAGTCCCTCGAAAATTAGAACACTCTAATTATAGGACGTTATCATGAATTTGTCAATGGTTTTCGTAACAAAAGTGTCATATAATTGAAAAAAAACATCAAATTATTGCAAATATACTTTTTTTTCAGACAATAAGTGTTAAATATAGTTTTAAGCTATATCTAACTAGAAGAAATAGGATTAAGAAAAAATGAGATAAATGCTTGTAATAGCTGGTATTGGCTGCTATAACTTCTTCAATCAACTATTTAATGTTAAATCTATAAGAAAAGAGGGCCTCCTTATGTCAGATTTACTAAGTATTTATAAAGAATTGCAAGCAAAAAAATGGGTGGACTTGAGTCACCAAATCAATGCAGAAAGTCCACACTTCCCTGCCCTTCCTGCCTTGCAACAAGAAGACCTCTTCACATTGAAAGATGGATTCCATGTCCAAAAATTTACAGTAGTTGGTCAATACGGAACGCATATTGATGCACCGATTCACTTTGTAGAAGGTGGTCGTTGGTTGGATGAGATTGCTCTCAAAGATCTTCTTTTACCACTCTATGTTATCGACAAGTCTAAAGAAGTTGCTGCGAATCCAAACTTTATCTTGAGCAAACAAGATATCTTAGACTTTGAAGCAGAACATGGACAAATTACTGAAGGGGCCTTTGTCGCTTTTCGTAGTGATTGGTCGAAGCGTTGGCCAGATCAAGATGCTATGCGCAACCTTGATGAAAATGGGGTTCAACAAAGTCCAGGGTGGAGCCGTGAAGCTCTAGAATTCTTGATTCATGAACGCCATGTTAAGGCTGTGGGTCATGAGACTTTTGATACAGATGCTGGTATTCCAGCAGCAGAACATGGCTTGGTTAACGAATACTACCTCTTGGAACAAAACATTTATCAGGTAGAAGTCTTGAATCAATTGGATCAAGTTCCAGCTGTTGGTGCTTTGATTTCGATTGCATTTCCTCACTGGGACAAGGCGACAGGCTCCCCAGTGCGTGCAGTGGCTATTTTACCTTAATCATAAGAAAAAACACCGAAGAAATTTTCGGTGTCTTTTCTTGTTTATAAGAAGAGTTCCTGGAGTTTGCGAGCAACGCCATCCTCTTCATTAGTCCACTCAATTTGTTCGTTAGCGTGGGGGAGAAGAACAGAGCTAGCATTCTTCATGGCATAACCAGTTTTAGCAAGTTCCAACATCTCTGTGTCGTTGTGTTCGTCTCCAAAAGCAATCAGATCATCCGTTGATTTGCGCATGGCCTTAAGTAAGTAGTTTAGGGCGTAGGCCTTGTTTATGCCTTTAGGCGAAAATTCCAAGATATTAAGCGGGCCACCCCAAGAATCAACTTCAATTTCTTCCTTGAAGTCCTTCTTGATGTCATCGGCAAGTTGGTACTTATCCTCATGACGAGTTTGCATAAGGAGAGCGTTAGGGTTGCGCGTGATTTTAGTTGGTTCTAAACGCATAGCCTCAATAATTTTATCAACACCAAAGAGTTGTGGTTGAATACGCTCTGGGTGATTCATAGTGATATAGAAGTGTTTTCGATATTCACTAGCCAGAAAATCCATCTCTAATTCATCATGGCGTTGTAAGAGGCTAATCAGATATTTCTTATCTAATTTAACCGAATGCTCATAAGCCCAGTCTTGGTCTGGAAGATTGGTCAAAGAGCCGTTGAAGGTGATGAGTGGTGTTTCTAACCCTAGTGTTTTGTAATGGTCAATAGCCATACGATAAGGACGACCTGTAGCAATAACAACTTGGTGTCCTTTATTTTGTACATCTTTAATCGTTTTTTGTGTGAATTCTGAAATAGTTCCATCTGGGCGCAAGAGCGTTCCATCAAGATCTAGTGCAATCAATTTTTTTGTCATGTTCCTATTATAGCAAAAATCTGTCCTTTGTTGGTGATTGAGAAAGAGCTTTCTAAGAACGTTCGGTTTTTCATAAGAAAAGTCTCAGGAAATAAACCTTGCACCGTCAAATAATTTCATGTAGAATAGTAATGTTGCATTCTACATGAGAATGTTCCGAAATTATTCGGATTTTGACAATATTTTTTATTAAGGAGTCTAAACTTTCATGGAAAAGTTTTTCAAATTGAAAGAACATGGTACTGACGTCCGTACAGAAGTGACTGCCGGATTGACAACTTTCTTTGCCATGTCTTACATCCTCTTTGTTAACCCAGCGATGTTGGCTCAGACAGGAATGCCTGCACAAGGTGTTTTCTTAGCAACAATTATTGGTGCGGTTGCAGGGACGTTGATGATGGCATTTTATGCTAACCTACCATACGCCCAAGCGCCTGGTATGGGGCTTAATGCCTTCTTCACCTACACAGTGGTTTTTTCTTTGGGTTACACTTGGCAAGAGGCCTTAGCAATGGTCTTTCTATGTGGTGTTATTTCATTGATCATCACAGTAACTAAAGTACGTAAGATGATTATTGAGTCTATTCCAACAGCCCTCAAATCTGCGATTTCAGCAGGTATCGGTGTTTTCCTTGCATATGTGGGAATTAAAAATGCTGGTTTCTTGAAATTCTCAATTAATCCTCATACCTACACTGTAGCAGGTAAAGGTGCTGACATGGCCAAGGCGTCAATTACAGCTTCATCGTCAGCTACACCAGGTTTGGTTGCTTTCAATAACCCAACTGTAATTGTAGGTTTGATTGGTCTTGCGATTGCGATTTTCTTTATTGTTAAAGGTATTCGTGGTGGTGTTCTTCTTTCAATCCTTGTAACGACTATCATTGCTATTTTTGCTGGTGTTGTTGATCTTGGAAGCATTGACTGGCACGCAGCTAGCTTGACATCATCTATTAAAGACCTTGGTCAGGTCTTTGGTGCAGCGCTTGGATCAAAGGGATTGGGATCACTCTTTTCAGACGTTTCTCGTTTGCCTGGTGTCTTTATGGCTATTCTTGCCTTTTCATTGACTGATATCTTCGATACTATCGGTACCTTGATCGGTACTGGTGAGAAGGTTGGTATCATTGCTTCAACAGGTGATAACAACGCATCAAAAGCTCTTGACCGTGCCCTTTACTCTGACCTTGTTGGTACAAGTATTGGTGCCATTGCAGGGACTTCAAACGTTACAACTTACGTTGAATCTGCAGCAGGTATTGGTGCTGGTGGACGTACTGGTTTGACAGCTCTTGTGGTTGCTGTACTCTTTGCCATTTCTAGTTTCTTTAGTCCAGTGGTATCAATCGTTCCTAATGCTGCCACAGCGCCTATTCTTATTATTGTAGGTGTTATGATGCTCTCTAACCTTAAGAGTGTCGATTGGGAAGACTTGTCTGAAGCTATTCCTGCCTTCTTCACTTCTATTTTCATGGGATTCTCATATAGCATTACCTATGGTATCGCAGCTGGTTTCCTTACTTATACTTTGGTCAAAATCGTCAAAGGTCAAGCTAAGGATGTCCACTTTATTATGTGGATTTTGGATATCTTGTTTATCCTTAACTTCATCAGTATGGCTGTGTTCTAAAGCTTGAAAGTTAAAAGTCTGTATATTTGTCAGGCTTTTTCTTTTGCGATTTTTATCTGGAGGAATGTGAGAGAGTTACTATTGGTTAACTTTTGAAACTATAGTAAGTTTTACAAAAACATTTCTAATCTATGAGTGTTTAGCGTGCCCAAAATAAATTAAAAATTAAAATACACATCTTAATTTCTTACTTAAATGATTCAATATTTATAAGTTTCTACTGTATTTTTACAGTGGATTCTAGTCCATATTTTTATTTTTTGATATAATGAGAACATGATTTACAGTCAAAATGAAGAAGAATTGATTAGTATCGGTCAAAAGCTAGGTCGACTGCTCGATTCTGGAGATATAATTGTTCTCTCAGGTGATCTGGGAGCTGGCAAAACAACCTTAACCAAGGGAATTGCCAAAGGTTTGGATATTTCACAGATGATAAAGAGTCCAACCTATACTATTGTAAGGGAGTATGAGGGGCGAGTGCCACTCTATCATTTAGATGTCTACCGCATTGGTGATGATCCAGATTCTATTGATTTGGATGATTTTCTGTATGGTGAAGGTGTGACAATCATCGAGTGGGGTGAGCTCCTAGATGAGAGTCTGTTAGGTGATTATCTCCTAATTTCGATATCTCATCATGGAGATGGACGTCAGTTGCTTTTTGAATCTTTCGGTCCTAGAAGTAAGGAGATTCAGGAGGCAATGGTAAATGGCTGAGCAAGAATTAGTCATTGAGGAAGCCCAAAGAGAGGATGCTGCCTCTCTAGCTCGTTTACTAGAGACTGTAGCCTTAGAATCGGATTTTCTAGCACAAGATGATAGAAGTTCTATACTGAGTGCTGAACAGTTAGCCACTTATATTGAAGGTCATCAACATAGGCTTAATGAGATTTGTTTGGTGGCGAAATTGGGTCATGAGGTCATAGGTGTTTGTAATGTTACCTCGGATCAAGATACTAAGACCAGTCATATTGGTGACGTATTTATTGCGGTTTCTAAACCCTACTGGGGGAATGGTGTTGGCCAGTTTCTTATGGAAACAATGATTGACTGGGCAGATCATACCCCAGCTATCCGTCGCTTAGAGTTGACGGTTCAAGCACGTAATGAGCGTGCGGTTCATCTCTATCAAAAATTTGGCTTTGACATTGAAGGCACTAAGAAACGTGGTGCAAGAACTAAAAATGGAGAATTTCTAGATGTTTACCTTATGGCTAAACTCATAGATTAGGAAAAAACATGAAACTTGGACGAAAAATTTTATTGATGTTGTTGGCGATTTTTGCAACGACAGTAGTAGCTGCTGGTATTTACCTAACGACAACTTATAATTACGCCACAGGCGAATTGTCAAAAACGTTTAGGACTTCTAAAGCAATTTCTGGGAATAGTAAGGCTATTCAACAGACTAAGCCTATAACTATTCTCTTGATGGGGGTAGATACAGGATCCAAAGAACGTAAGGAAACCTGGGAAGGAAACTCTGATACCATGATTTTGGTAACAGTGAATCCTAAGACTAAGAAAACAACCATGACCAGTTTGGAACGTGACCTTTTGACAGATATTGAGGGGTCAGGTGAAGCAAAACTAAATTCAGCATATGCTGAGGGTGGTGCTGACTTGGCTATTTCAACCATTCAAAAGGTTTTAGATATTGATATTGACTATTATGCACTGATTAATATGCAGGGTATGATTGATTTGGTAGATGCTGTTGGTGGTATTGAGGTAACGAATCATTTTGATTTTCCAATTTCGATTGCAGAAAATGAACCAGAATTTCAAGCAAAAGTTGAGCCTGGAACCCATAAAATCAACGGTGAGCAAGCTTTAGTCTATTCACGTATGCGTTACGATGACCCTGATGGTGACTATGGTCGCCAAAAACGTCAACGTGAGGTTATTCAAAAAGTTGTAGCTAAGCTCTTGAAGATGGACTCTATTGGTTCTTACAAGAAAATTTTATCGGCTGTAAGTTCTAATGTTCAGACAAGTATCGATCTTGGTGATACCAATACTTTGCGTAGCTTGATGGGTTATAGTGATGCCCTTAAAAATATTAAATCATACCAATTGGCCGGTTCGGATGCCATGATCAATGGAGGAAGCTATCAAGTAGCCTCCACTGAGGATATTCTTAAGGTGCAAAATCGTATCAAGAAGGAAGTTGGTAAGAAAAAAGTCTCTGAATCTAATCTTAAGACTAGTTTGGTTCTCTATGGTTCTGGTAGCTCTAACTATGGCTCAGATGATTTTGTTAATTCCAAAGGAAGTGTGGCTTCGAGTGAAGTATCTTCAAATTATGAGGCCTGGCCATCTGAGGCAGCAGGTGGTGGATCGGTAAGTACCTACAATGGAGGCACTACCTATAGCAATAACTATAGTGAAAACACTGGTAATTATGTTCAGGAACAAGGTACGACAACCCCTACATACAATAATAATGGATCGGGTGTGACTACTTACAGCACTGTTCCAGCGGCGCAATAAATAAGGTTGGGTGATTCCCAACCTTTTTGCTTTGAAATGATATGGTTATTCCTTGCAATGGCTTTTGAGCTATGCTATAATATAGGAAAATAACGAAAGAGAGGCGGAGTAGAAACTTCGTCTCTTGTGTGTGTAAGGAGGTCATAATGTCGCAAAAAATTATTGATCTCGTGACGGCAGTCGTAGCTCCAGCTATTCCTGAGCCATACGAACTGGTCGATATCGAGTACGAAAAGCTTGGCGGTGACTATGTCTTGTCAGTTTTGATTGATAAGCCAGGAGGTATTACTGTAGAAGATACTGCAGACTTGACTGAAATTATCAGTCCCCTCTTGGATACTATTCAGCCTGATCCTTTCCCGGATCAATACATGCTGGAAGTTTCTAGTCCAGGGTTAGAGCGTCCCTTAAAAACCAAAGAAGCTTTGACAAATGCTGTTGGTCAATATATCAATGTTAGTCTTTACAAGGCTATTGATAAGATCAAGATTTTCCAAGGTGACTTGGTGGCCTTTGATGGGGAAACCCTAACAATTGATTACCTTGATAAGACTCGCCATAAAACTGTTGAGATTCCCTATCAAACAGTTGCTAAAGCTCGTTTGGCAGTCAAACTCTAAAACTCTTAGTGTAAATAAAGAAAGGATGCCAGTTTTAGCCTTTAGAGGCTAAAACAACAAAGAATATGAGCAAAGAAATGCTAGAAGCCTTCCGTGTCTTGGAAGAAGAAAAACACATTAACAAGGAAGATATCATCGATGCTGTGGTTGAATCGCTTAAGTCAGCCTACAAGCGTCGTTATGGTCAGTCAGAATCAGCTGTAGTTGAATTCAATGAAAAAACAGGTGATTTTCAAGTTTATACTGTTCGTGAAGTTGTAGATGAAGTCTTTGATAGTCGTTTGGAAATTAGCTTGAAAGATGCCCTTGCTATCAGCTCTGCCTACGAGCTTGGTGACAAGATTCGTTTTGAAGAGTCAGTCGATGAATTTGGCCGTGTCGCAGCGCAATCTGCCAAACAAACCATTATGGAAAAGATGCGCAAGCAGATGCGTGAAATTACTTATAATGACTATAAGCAACATGAAGGTGAAATCATGCAAGGAACAGTTGAACGTTTTGACCAACGTTTCATTTATGTGAATCTTGGAACGCTCGAAGCTCAATTGTCACGCCAAGACCAAATTCCTGGCGAAAGCTTTAAGTCACACGACGTCATCGATGTTTATGTTTATAAAGTTGAAAACAACCCTAAAGGTGTTAACGTCTTTGTAAGCCGTAGCCATCCAGAATTCATCAAACGTATCATGGAACAAGAAATTCCTGAAGTATTTGATGGAACTGTAGAGATCATGAGCGTGTCTCGTGAAGCTGGTGATCGTACCAAAGTTGCTGTTCGCAGTCATAACCCTAACGTTGATGCTATTGGTACTATCGTTGGTCGTGGTGGAAGCAACATCAAGAAAGTTGTCAGCCGTTTCCACCCAACACGTTTGGATGCTAAGACGGGAATTGAAGTTCCTGTTGAGGAAAATATTGACGTTATTCAATGGGTTGAAGATCCAGCTGAATTTATCTACAATGCTATTGCACCGGCTGAAGTGGACTATGTTCTCTTTGACGAAGATGATAGCAAACGTGCGACAGTAGTTGTACCAGATAACAAATTATCTCTTGCAATTGGTCGTCGTGGACAAAACGTTCGTTTGGCAGCTCATTTGACTGGTTACCGTATTGACATCAAGTCAGCTTCTGAATATGAAGCACTCGAAGCTGAAAAAGCTGAGGCTGCTACTGAGGAAGTTGTTGACGAGATTGTTGCAGAAGATGCTACACCTGTTGAAGTCACAACAGAAGAAGTAACTGAAACAACAGAAGCAGAATAAGAAGAACATAGAGGTGTTTGATGGCTAAAACACGAAAAATACCTTTACGCAAATCAGTTGTCTCAGGAGAAATCATTGATAAACGTGATTTGCTCCGCATTGTAAAAACTAAAGATGGTGAGATTTTCATTGATCCAACAGGAAAGAAAAATGGCCGAGGTGCTTACATTAAATTAGATAATGAAGAAGCTCTCCAAGCTAAAAAGAAACGTGCTTTTAACCATAGTTTCTCCATGGATGTTCCTGAAAGTTTTTATGATGAACTCATTGCTTATGTGGATCACAAGGTCAAAAGAAGAGAGTTAGGTCTTGAATAACACAGAAAAATTGTCAAATATGTTGGGACTAGCACAAAGAGCCGGAAAACTTATTTCTGGCGAAGAACTTGTCATCAAGGCAGTTCAATCAGGACAGGCGAGACTAGTTTTTCTTGCCAACGATGCTGGTAGTAACGTGACTAAAAAGACGACTGATAAATGTAACTACTATAATATAGAAGTCTCCACAGTGTTTAACGCACTGGAATTAAGCATGGCTATTGGTAAACCAAGAAAAACGGTTGCTGTAGTTGATGCTGGATTTTCAAAGAAAATGAGGACTCTTATGGACTAAAGAATAGGAGGACATCACGTGTCAAAGAAACGATTATATGAAATCGCAAAAGAGGTTGGTGTAGAAAGCAAGGTTGTTGTTGCAAAAGCTCAAGAACTTGGTCTTTCTGTGAAGAGCCACTCCTCATCAGTTGAAGAAGCTGATGCTAATCGTATCACTTCAAGTTTAAAAGGGGGAACAGCTAAGGCTGAAAGCAAGCCAGCTCCTAAAGCGGCACCAACTCCTAAAGAGGAAAAGGTAGCGCCTAAGGTTGATAAGGCACCTGTTGCCAAATCAGCTCCAGCTAAAGAAGCATCAAAGGCTGAAGTCAAAGAAGCCCCTGCGACTCCAAAAAAACCACAAAGCCGTAATTTTAAGGCAGAACGTGAAGCACGTGCCAAGGCAGAAGCAGAGCGTCGTCAGAACGGCGGAGGCCGTGACAACCGTAATCGTAACCGAAATCAACAAGGAAACGATCAAGGTAAACGTCAGAATAATGATCGTCGCAACCAAAATGGAAATGGTCAAGGCAACCGTAACAATGGAAACCGCGATAACAATAGTAATCGTGACCGTAATTTCCAAGGTAAACAGCGCAATGATCAAGGTCGAAATAAACGTAACGATGCTGCCCGCAACAATCAGGCAGGTCCACGTATTGACTTTAAAGCGCGTGCAGCAGCCTTGAAAGCAGAGCAAAATGCAGAATATTCACGTCAAAGTGAAACACGCTTCCGTGAAGAAAAAGCTGCAGAGCAACGCCGTGCGAAAGAGCAGGAAAAGGCAAGAAAAGAAAAACAACAGGCTGAAGTCGCTGCTCAAAAAGCAGTTGCTGAAGCTAAGCCAGCTCCCAAACCAGCACCGGCTGCTCAACCAGCTCCAGCTGCGCAAGCACAAGATACACGTCGTAAAAAGGCACGTCCAGATAAATCACGTGATAATCGTCGCGAGAATGAAGATGGACCTAAGCAAACAAGAAATAATAAGTGGAATAATCAAAACCAAGTGAGAAATCAACGAAATAGTAACTGGAATAAAAACAAAAATAAAAAAGGTAAAAATAACCGTGGTAATTCAGCTCCAAAACCAGTAACAGAGCGTAAATTCCATGAATTACCAAAAGAATTTGAATACACTGAAGGTATGACGGTTGCAGAAATCGCAAAACGTATTAAACGTGAGCCAGCTGAAATCGTTAAGAAACTCTTCATGATGGGCGTTATGGCAACTCAAAACCAATCTCTTGATGGGGATACTATTGAGTTGTTGATGGTTGACTACGGTATTGAGGCAACCAAGAAAGAAGAAGTCGATAATGCTGATATCGAACGTTTCTTTGTTGACGAAGACTACCTCAATAAAGATGCTATGGTAGAACGTGCACCAGTTGTTACTATCATGGGACACGTTGACCATGGTAAAACAACCCTTCTTGATACCCTTCGTAACTCACGTGTTGCGACTGGAGAAGCTGGTGGAATCACACAGCATATTGGTGCCTACCAAATTGAAGAGGGTGGTAAGAAAATCACCTTCCTTGATACTCCAGGACACGCAGCCTTTACATCTATGCGTGCCCGTGGTGCTTCTGTTACAGATATTACTATCTTGATTGTCGCTGCGGATGACGGTGTTATGCCACAAACTATTGAAGCCATCAACCACTCTAAGGCTGCTGGTGTTCCAATCATTGTTGCGATTAACAAGATTGATAAACCAGGTGCTAACCCAGAGCGTGTAATCGGTGAATTGGCAGAGCATGGCGTTATCTCAACTGCATGGGGTGGGGATAGCGAATTCGTTGAAATTTCAGCGAAGTTTGGTCAAAATATTGAAGAATTGCTTGAAACAGTTCTTCTTGTGGCTGAAGTGGAAGAACTTAAAGCTGACCCAACAGTTCGTGCCATCGGTACCGTTATTGAAGCGCGTTTGGATAAAGGTAAAGGTGCGGTTGCAACCCTCCTTGTTCAACAAGGTACTTTGCATGTTCAAGACCCAATCGTTGTTGGTAATACCTTCGGACGTGTCCGTGCTATGACCAATGACCTTGGTCGTCGTATTAAGACTGCAGCACCGTCAACACCAGTTTCAATTACTGGTTTGAACGAAGCGCCTATGGCGGGTGACCATTTTGCCGTTTATGAAGATGAAAAAGCAGCTCGTGCAGCCGGTGAAGAACGTGCCAAACGTGCCCTTATGAAACAACGTCAACAAACACATCGTGTTAGTCTTGATAACCTCTTTGATACCCTTAAAGCTGGTGAATTGAAGACTGTTAATGTTATCATCAAGGCCGACGTACAAGGTTCTGTTGAAGCCTTGGCAGCATCACTTCTTAAGATTGATGTTGAGGGTGTTCGTGTTAATGTTGTTCACTCAGCAGTAGGTGCTATCAACGAATCTGATATTACTCTTGCGGAAGCTTCAGATGCTGTTGTTATCGGATTTAACGTTCGTCCTACACCACAAGCACGTCAACAAGCGGAAACTGATGAAGTTGAAATTCGTCTTCACAGCATCATCTACAAGGTTATCGAAGAAATCGAAGATGCCATGAAAGGGATGCTTGATCCTGAATTTGAAGAAAAAGTCATTGGTGAAGCTATTATCCGTGAAACCTTCAAAGTTTCTAAAGTCGGAACAATCGGTGGGTTCATGGTTACTAGTGGTAAAATCACTCGTGATTCAAGTGCCCGTGTGATTCGTGATGGTGTCGTTATTTTTGATGGTAAATTGGCAAGCTTGAAACACTTTAAAGATGACGTTAAAGAAGTCGGAAACGCTCAAGAGGGTGGTTTGATGATTGAAAACTATAACGATATTAAAGTTGATGACGTTATCGAAGCTTACATTATGGAAGAAATTAAACGTTAATTTTGTTAGCTTTTAAGAAAGCTTACTTAGGAGACAAAGCTAGGTCATCTGGCCTGGCTTTTGTTCCATCATAATAAGAGAGAAAGGATGAGACTATGGGAAATTCATTTCGTGTAGACCGTGTTGGTATGGAAATCAAACGTGAGGTCAATGAAATTCTTCAAAAGAAAGTTCGTGACCCACGTGTGCAAGATGTCACTATCACAGATGTGCAAATGCTAGGCGATTTGTCAGCTGCTAAGATTTTTTACACTATTCATTCAACCTTGGCCTCAGATAACCAAAAAGCACAAACTGGTCTTGAAAAGGCTACTGGGACAATCAAGCGTGAACTTGGTAAAAAATTGACCATGTATAAGATTCCGGATTTGACCTTCATTAAGGATGAGTCTATCGAATACGGTAATAAAATTGATGAAATGCTTCGTAATTTGGAGCGTAAAGACTAAGAAAAAATTCCTGTCAGTTATGGCAGGAATTTTGCGTTATAATAGAATAAAAAGGAGGACTTCAATGAAAATAACGGTCTATTTGGGAGCTAATATGGGTGACAGTCCTAGCTTTAAGAAAGCAACAATTGCCTTGGGTCAGTGGATTGCTAAAAATGGGCATACTCTAGTCTATGGTGGCAGTAAGATGGGACTTATGGGAGTTCTTGGTGATACGATTTTGGAAAATGGTGGACAGGCTCATGGGATTATGCCACAATTCCTCAAAGATAGGGAGATAGCTTATGAGGGGTTAACCTCAATGACGATAGTAGAAACTATGGCAGAACGAAAGACTGCTATGCTAGAGCAAGGAGATCTCTTTATCGCACTTCCAGGAGGTCTAGGGACACTGGAAGAAATCTCTGAAGCTATTGCAGCTGCTCGAGTCGGTAAGTTGGACAAACCCTGTGTTTTCTTCAATCTCAATGGCTATTATGATGCTATGAAAATGATGTTAGATACCATGGTTACTCATGATTTTTTGGAGGCTGAAACAGCAGCAAAATTCCTCTTTACAGATGATTTTTCAGAAATTGAAGCTTTCGTCCAGTCTTATGAACCACCTCAATTGAGACGTTATCGGTAGTGTTGCTTTAATTAAATCTTTACAAATATTTCTTAGCGACTTCAATATCGCCAGCATAGTTATCACGTTTACCATTTACGATCTGGAAGGCATCGGCACCTTTACCAGCGATAACCACAGCGTCTTTGGAGTCTGTAGTCTCAGACATTGCTGTTTTAATAGCTTCCTCTCGATCAACAATGATACGAACCTCGCGACTGATGTGGCTAGCAATTTCCTGACAGATAGCAAGAGGATCTTCCTTGTTAGGATCATCAGCTGTTAGGATGACATCAACATCAGGGTAGGTATTGAGGACATGCCCAAAGTCTTTACGACGACTTTCACCCTTATTTCCAGGAGCTCCTAGAATTAAACTAATACAACCATCTTGATGGCTAGTTACGACTTGTAAGAGCTTATTTAGGCTATCCCCATTGTGAGCATAGTCAACAAATGTCTTAGCCCCATTAGTTTGGGTTAGAACCTCCATACGCCCTGGAACAGAGGTTTGAGCGATTCCTTCCTTGATGTCTTGAAGGCTAGCTCCGAGACGTAGGCAGGCCAGACCAGCAGCCATAGCATTATCCTGGTTAAAGTCACCGATAAGTTGGATATCATAGTCACCAGCTAATTTCCCACTTGCCTTAAAGCTAAAACCTGAGCCATGTTTAACAGCATTGTCGGAGTTTTTACCATAGAAGTCATGCTCTTTATCCGCAACTTCCTCAGCGATAAAAGCAAAGTGATCCATACCGCTATTGACGATAACAACTCGACTGTTTTCCAAGAGGAGGCGCTTATGGTAGAAGTAGTCTTCAAAGGTTGGATGTTCAATAGGCCCAATGTGGTCTGGGCTGATGTTAAGAAAGACACCTACATCAAAAGTCAATCCATAGACACGCTTTGTCAGATAAGCTTGACTTGAGACTTCCATAATCAGATGGGTCATGCCATTAGCAACAGCTTCAGCCATCATACGGAAAAGGTCCAAACTTTCAGGTGTTGTTAAGGTAGACTTGAAGAAGTTTTTTCCGTCTAGTGTCGTGTTCATGGTTGAAAGCATAGCAGGTTTATGACTTTGCTTGAGAATATTGAAGGCAAAGTAGGCTGCTGTTGTTTTCCCTTTTGTCCCAGTAAAAGCCAGTAATTTAAGCTTGTCTTGAGGGTATTGGTAGAAGGCCTGAGCAACGAGGCTCATAGCCTGCTTAATATCTGATACGATAATGGCAGGTATTCCCACTTGATAATCTTTCTCAGCCACGTAGAAACGCAAGCCAGCTTTGACAGCATTCTCTAAAAATTCAGGCTTGAAAGCAGCTCCTTTGGCAAAGAAGAGGGACGATGGTGTGACATCACGACTATCATAAGAAAGATGATCAAAAGTCACCCCAGTCCATGAATAGTAGTAGTTGTCTTGGTCGATAATATCTCTAAAATTATGGTCCTTTTTAAGAACCTCTAGAACTTGTTCAATAGTAATCATAGTTCCTATTTTAGCCTTAATGTTCTTGTTTTACAAGTCACAGCCAAAAGTTTATAATAAACTAGATTATATTTTATTCTCTAGAAAGAAAGTTATGACTGAAACTAAAACTGACACACAGCAGCAGCAGATGCTAAGAGGGACGGCGTGGATGACAGCATCCAATATTATCAGTCGTCTATTAGGGGCACTTTATATTATTCCTTGGTATGCTTGGATGGGTAAACAAGGTGACCAAGCCAATGCCCTCTTTGGTCAAGGGTATAACATTTATGCCCTTTTCCTTTTGATTTCTACAGCAGGGATTCCAGTCGCAATTGCCAAACAGGTGTCTAAATACAACACTCTTGGAAAGATGGAGACGAGTTTCTTCTTACTCAAGCGTATCTTGTATTACATGATTGGTCTCGGATTGATTTTTGGCGTTTTCATGTACTTTGCTTCGCCGTGGATGTCTTACCTTTCTGGGGGAGACGAGAATCTGGTTCGCGTAATGCGTAGTCTTTCTTGGGCAGTTGTTATTTTCCCATCTATGTCTGTTTTACGAGGCTTTTTCCAAGGCTTTAACAACATGAAGCCTTATGCTTTAAGTCAGATTGCGGAGCAGATTATCCGTGTTATTTGGATGCTGTTGGCGACCTTCTTCATCATGAAAATTGGGACAGGCGATTATGTGACAGCAGTTGTCCAATCGACTTTTGCTGCTTTCATCGGTATGTTGGCTAGTTATGGGGTGCTTTTCTTCTACCTTTGGAAGGAGGGCAAGCTCAAGAGTCTTTTTGGCAAGCAGGCTGTTCATCCAGATATCAATCCGACTGCAATTGTTATTGAAACCTTTAAGGAAGCCATTCCCTTTATTATTACTGGCTCAGCCATTCAACTTTTCCAACTCATTGATCAATGGACCTTTATCCGTACTATGGAGCGGTTCACAAGCTATAGTAACAGTCAGCTACAGGTTTTATATGCTTACTTATCTTCAAACCCGAGTAAAATTACCATGATCTTGATTGCCGTTGCCCTTTCTATTGCTGGGGTCGGCATCCCACTCCTGACAGAAAATATGGTTAAGAAGGATTTGAAGGGAGCGGCTAAACTAATTATCAATAACCTACAGTTGCTTTTGCTCTTTATTGTACCTGCCATTGCAGGATCAGTGATTCTGGCTAAACCACTCTACACAGTTTTTTACGGGGCACCAGATAGCCAGGCCCACTTGCTCTTTGTAGCCAGTCTGATTCAAGTTATTTTCTTGGCCTTGTATAGCGTTTTAGCACCTATGCTTCAGGCAATCTTCGAAACCCGTAAAGCTATCAACTATTTTGCGATTGGGGTTTTAGTTAAGGGAATCTTACAGTTACCATTGATTATTTTCCTAGGAGCTCTTGGACCAGTTATTTCAACAGCCATCGGTTTAGGTGTTCCGATTGCTCTCATGTATAATCACCTCCACACTGTTACGCACTTTAGTCGTAAGACAGTGTTTAGAAAAGCCTTACTCATCTGTATCCTTACAGTGCTCATGGCTATTCCAGTTGCAGTCTTCTATGGGGTGTTCCAGTTTGTACTTTCACCAACAAGCCGTGTGGGCAGTGTGATTTACTTGGTCATTGGAGGAGGCCTTGGAATCGGTGTCTATGGCATTCTTGCTCTTGTAACTCGTATGGCTGACCAATTGCTTGGCACCCGAGCAGCTAGCCTACGTGCTAAATTACATATTAAATAAGATTTAAACCAAGTCGTGTGGCTTGGTTTTTTCTTTTCAATATTTTCTGAAAAAGGAGTATAATAGTGGTGAAAAAATGAAATCGTTTTAATGATTTAGAATCGAGGAAAGGACTATGACTGATTCTAGACAAGAAAAGATAAAATTAGGGACCTATCCTCCTGAACAAGTTTACCAAGTCTTGCAGACAAGCCGTCAAGGTTTGAGCTCACAAGAGGTTAAGGAGAGGCAGGCGACTTATGGACCTAACCAATTGAAGGAAAGTAAGACGGAGCCTATTTGGCTGACCTTTTTCAGACATTTTACTAGTCTCATGGCTCTCTTATTGTGGGCTGGTGGCTTTATCGCTATGCTCTCTCATAGCTTAGAGTTGGGGATTGCAATTTGGTTGGTCAACATTATTAATGGTCTCTTTAGCTTTATTCAAGAATATAGAGCAAGTCAGGCTACGGCAGCTCTTAACAAGCTTCTTCCATCCTATGCGCGAGTTCTTCGTGATGGTAAGGAGGACAAGATTCTAGCTCAAGACTTGGTGCCAGGTGACTTGGTTTTCATTGAAGAAGGAGACCGTATTTCTGCAGACGGACGCTTAGTCGCTGTGACAGATTTGCAGGTTAATCAATCGGCCCTCACTGGTGAGTCTAATCCTATTTATAAGTCAGATCAAGCAGATTTGACTCCCAACAAGACTGAGTTAGAATATGACAATATGGTATTTGCAGGGACGACAGTCTCTTCTGGTTCTGGACATTTTATAGTATCTGCTATCGGTATGAAAACTGAGTTTGGACAAATTGCAGACTTGACGCAAAACCTAGCTCAGGAAAAAAGTCCACTGCAAAAGGAACTAGACCATTTAACCAAACAGATTTCGGTCATCGCAGTATCTGTAGGTCTCTTCTTTATGGTGGCAGCGACTCTATTTGTCCATCAGCCTTTGTCTCAAGCCTTTATTTTTGCATTGGGGATGATTGTGGCCTTTATTCCAGAGGGACTTCTTCCCACAGTTACTCTCTCTCTAGCCATGGCAGTTCAGCGTATGGCTAAGGATCATGCTTTGGTTAAGAAGTTGTCTTCGGTAGAGACGCTAGGAGCAACTTCTGTTATTTGTTCGGATAAAACAGGGACTTTGACGCAAAATGCTATGACGGTTAACCACCTGTGGACCTTGTCAGACAGTTATGGGGTAACTGGGCTAGGTTACGCACCGGAAGGGCAGATTGAGCAGGAAGGACAACCTGTTTCTCTTGAAGAAAATGAGCTCCTTAATCGTTTGGTCCGATTCTCACATTTGGCTAGTAATGCTCAAGTTGTAGCTCCTAGTGCTGATAATCCCAATTATACGATTTTAGGTGATCCAACTGAGGCTTGTCTTAATGTTCTCGCCGAAAAAGCAAGAATAAATTTAAATGACAATCATACTTGGGCCCCTCGAATCAAGGAAATTCCCTTCGATTCTGATCGTAAACGGATGACAACAGTGCATAAGCTTGAGTCAGGATTGGATGGTAGTTATCATATATCTATCACCAAAGGTGCTCCAAAAGAAGTGATGGAGCTTTGCTCAGATTACTATGATAATCAAGGGATGATTAAATCATTGACAGCTACTGAGCGTCAGGCTATCCTTGCGGCTAATGATAAGTTTGCCCGTGATGGTCTACGTGTTTTAGCTGTGGCCTATAGACCTTTAGATAGCGAGCATATTGGAGAAGACCGGTGGGACATGCAGACCCTGGAGGACAATATGGTCTTTCTAGGTTTAGTTGCCATGAGTGATCCGCCACGTCAGGGGGTGCGAGAGGCTATTGAAAAATGCCATAGAGCCAGTATTCGTATTATCATGGTGACAGGTGACTATGGTTTGACAGCTCTTAGCATTGCCAAGAAAATCGGAATTGTACAAGGTGATGATGCGCGTGTTGTTTCAGGCCTTGAACTAGCTGCCATGGATGACGACCAGCTCAAAGAAGCGCTTAAAGGGGAAATTGTTTTTGCTCGTGTAGCGCCTGAACAGAAATACCGTGTGGTCAATGCACTTCAGGAGCTTGGTGAGGTTGTCGCTGTTACTGGTGATGGTGTTAATGATGCCCCTGCCCTTAAAAAAGCTGATATCGGTGTAGCTATGGGGGTATCGGGAACCGATGTTGCCAAGGAATCTGCGGATATGATCTTAACAGATGATCATTTTGTTTCGATTGTACATGCTGTTGAAGAAGGTCGTGCGGTTTATAGAAATATTCAAAAATTCCTGACTTATATTTTTAATTCCAATACACCTGAAGCTGTACCCTCTGCTTTCTTCTTGTTCTCTTTGGGACGCATACCTCTTCCCTTAACGGTTATGCAAATCCTAGCTATTGACTTGGGGACAGATATGGTACCTGCTTTGGGATTGGGGGTTGAACCACCTGAAGAAGGAGTGATGGATAAGCCACCAAGACGTTTATCAGACCGCTTACTCAATCGCCAACTATTGATTAAAGCTTTTGTCTGGTATGGACTGATTGAAGCAGCCTTAGCTATGGGGGCTTTCTTCCTTAATTATTGGGTTAATCAAGGGAACTTAAACCATTTGGCTAGCTCAGGTCCTCTCTACCGAGAGGCAACTACCATGACATTAGGAGCTATTATCTTTACCCAAATTGGTATGGCTATGAATAGTCGTAAAGGTAGAGGGTCTATATTCCAAGTTAAACCATTTGCTAATCGGATTATTAGCTTAGGGATTGTTTTAGAAATTGTCCTCTTTATCCTCCTGTCTTACGTGCCTTTCTTCTACACGTTATTTAACACTGCACCTATTGGACTTGATGATTGGCTCTATTTACTTGCTTGTCCGTTTGTTATTATGGCTTTGGAAGAAATCAGATATCGCTTATTTGATAAAAAGTAAGTCAGTAGCTTACTTCGGATTGCAGCGAGACTTTTAAATCATTTCTTAGTGCTTGAAACTATGATGTTTCAGGCACTTTTTGATGCTTGAAAATCTACTTTAGATAATCTCAAAAATTGGCCTTATTTTAAATTAGAGTTAGTATCTATCTGTCTTTTTAGGTTATAGAAATAAACTATAACTAACTATCAAGAATCCGTATGATGAACTTACCATTATTTTCAGAAAATAGTGATAAAATAGAGGTCATAGATATGGAGCATATCCACTTTACCATGTAGAAAGGGCACATTATGACACAAGAATATCAATTAGAAACCATTTTGGCACACGCAGGAATCAATTCGGATGAAGCAACAGGAGCCTTGGCTTCACCAATTCATTTTTCAACAACTTACCAACATCCAGAATTTGGCCATTCTACTGGTTTTGACTATACACGAACTAAAAATCCAACACGCGCAACAGTGGAAAAAACACTTGCAGCTATTGAAAAAGCAGATTATGCTATTGCAACAAGTTCAGGGATGAGCGCCATTGTTTTGGCCTTTGAAATTTTCCCAGTAGGCAGTAAGGTTGTAGCTGCGCGTGACCTTTACGGAGGTTCTTTCCGTTGGTTTAATGACAAGGAAAAAGAAGGTCGCTTCTTTTTTGAATACACAAATACAGAAGATGAGATGATTGCGGCTATTACAGAAGATACCGATATTGTCTACATCGAAACACCGACAAACCCACTCATGATTGAGTTTGATATTGAAAAAGTGGCAAAAATTGCTCATGACAAGGGTGCGGTGGTTATTGTTGATAATACTTTCTATAGCCCAATCTATCAAACCCCGATTACTCAAGGTGCTGATATCGTTGTACATTCAGCTACTAAATACCTATCAGGGCATAATGACGTTTTGGCTGGTGTTGTTGTGACCAGCAACCAAGAATTCTACGATAAACTTTATTATAACCTCAATACGACTGGTCCTACCTTGTCACCATTTGATAGCTATATGCTTATGCGTGGTCTTAAAACCTTAAAACTTCGTATGGAGGCATCGACAGCCAATGCTCAAGAAGTTGTAGCTTTCTTAGAAAAGTCAGCAGCTGTTAAGGAAGTCCTCTACCCAGGCAAGGGTGGTATGATTTCCTTCAAAGTGGCTAATCAAGATAAGATTCCTACCATTATCAATTCTCTAAAGGTCTTTACCTTTGCGGAGAGTCTAGGTGGTGTCGAAAGTTTGATTACCTACCCAACGACACAAACCCACGCAGATATTCCAAGTGATGTGCGTGCTTCCTATGGTTTGACAGACGACTTGCTTCGTCTTTCAATTGGTATTGAAGCAGCACAAGATTTGATTGCTGACTTGGAAAATGCCCTTAGTCTTTAAGGAGTTATCTATGACACGTTATGATTTTACAACACAACCAAATCGCTTGGATCAAAATACCATGAAATGGCACGAAGCCGAAAGTAATCCAGAACTACTTGAGCTTTGGGTTGCCGATATGGACTTCCTACCTGTTCCTGAGATTAGGGATGCAGTTATCAACTATGCTGAGACACATATTTTTGGTTATCCTTATCCAAGTGAAGAGCTTTATCAGTCCATCATTAATTGGGAAAAAAATCAACACGGTTACGTCGTTGATAAAGAGAGTATTGTTCTCATTGAAGGTGTTGTTCCAGCCATTTCAACAGCTATTCAAGCCTTTACCAAAGAAGGAGATGCTGTTCTCATCAACACACCAGTTTATCCACCTTTTGCTCGTTCGGTCCGTTTGAATAATCGTCGGTTGATTGAAAATAGTCTTGTTAAGGTTAATGGCCATTTCGAAATTGATTTTGAACAATTGGAACGTGATATCGTCGAGAATGATGTTAAACTTTATGTTTTCTGTAGCCCACATAACCCAGGTGGGCGTGTCTGGACTAAAGAAGAATTGACCAAGGTAGCAGATTTGTGTCAGAAACATGGTGTTCTCTTGGTATCTGATGAAATCCACCAAGACTTAGCCCTATATGGGAATAAGCACATCTCTATGAATACCATTTCAGATGCTTACAAGGACTTTACCTTGGTGCTTAGTTCGGCTACTAAAACCTTTAATATTGCTGGTACCAAAAACAGTTTTACTATCATTGAAAATGAAGACTTACGTAAAGCTTTTAAACAAAAGCAATTGGCAAATAATCAACATGAAATTCCAACCATTGGTTTGATTACAACTCAAGCAGCTCTGACCTATGGGAAACCTTGGATAGAGGAATTGAAAACTGTCTTTGAAACTAATATTGACCTTTTAACCAAAGAACTTAGTGAAAAGACCAATATCAAGGTCATGAAACCTGAGGGAACTTACTTGGTTTGGCTTGATTTTTCAGCCTATGATCAAGACCATAATGAACTTGGACGTTTACTTAAAGAAGAAGCCAAGGTAGTGCTAAATGACGGTATTACTTTTGGTTCCGAAGGAGAAAAACATTTCCGCTTTAACGTAGCTACGCCAACTACAGTTGTTGCAGAGGGAGTTAAACGTCTCGTTTCTGTCTTTGGAAAATAATAAAAGTGATGCGAACAGCATCACTTTTATTATTGTTATGAGTGTACATCGTAAATTTTCAAGTTTAATAGAAGATCTTTCTGAGTGGAGAAAACTTTGACATCCTGCTTGCCAGAGGTATTAAATCTGGCTAGAGTGTAGGTTTGGCCATTGGGAAAGAAGATTTCCAAGCTACGATTGTCTGTAATAAGCGTTATAGTGATATTATCAGTTTCCTTATAGTGACTGTCAGCTTTATAACCTTGACCGTTACCCAAGAGTCCATCGTAATAGTAAGAAGAGGCAGTTTGACTACCATCCATGCTGTTATTCAGTTCGGCAGCATAGGCAGAGACCTGATAGGTACCACTTGTTATTTGGTAGGCGATTTTAACGTAATCAGAGCCTTGCCAGATATCAATGTAGATATAGCCTCCTTCTTTCTTAATATTTGAAAAATGCAGTTGGTAATACCCTGCACTATTTTTTCCAGCAAGATCAAGAAGGCCATTAGCATTTTGATTGTGACTTTTATCAATCCAAGGTTTTCTATTGTCACTAGTGAGTGGTCTTTGACTTGAAATGTTGCCATTTTGATTTTTGAGGGTTAATTGTTCATTCTTATAAAGGGGAGTGGACTGAATAATATTGTTCTTATCTAGCTGTAGCTGTCTGGGTGTAGCGTAAAAACCGATAGTTTTTAGAAAATCACTCTTGGGCTCTTGGTCACTGTGAATGCCTGACGTGAAGTAATTCCAATTACCAACCCAGCCAAGACTGATAAGGTTATGATTGCTTTCTTCAATTCGATCGCTTCCAGTGAAGTTAGCGCCATAATAGTCTGAGCCTTGATCTAAGCGTTTTGTTTCTGTATCTGCAATAAATAAGCCGTTACCATCTAAATGCCCTACAGTATAGTAGGTTCCAGTTGTTTCGCCTGAAGCTGTATCCTTAGCTCCAAAAAAGAGAACTTGCTTGTCCTGACCGTCGGTTGTTGTCATTGTTTTGAGAACGGGACACTCGATAGGAGCATTGTCCTGCCACTTACGACCCTTAAAAAATGTTTCGGGTAGGATTTTGGAGACTCCCTTGCTATCTGCTTTGTTCCAGTTGATGCCATCTTGAGATTGATAAACACCTAGTGCGTCACCTTCAGCGACATACATGAGTAATTTGTCTTTGAAGTGGAAGACATAAGGATCGCGGAAGTCTTTACCGTTATAGGATTGTTCCTTTGTCAATAAAGGTTTACCATCTTTTAAGGCATTAGTAAAGCTAGCTCCCTTGTCATTTGATGCACTAGCATAGATTGCTTGGCTTCCATCATCCGTGAGTCCAGTAAAATAGGCGACAGGTTCTTCGTTTTGGATATCAGAAATCCCCTGACTATCTGTGACTACACTACCTGTCCAAGCAGAATGCCATCCTTCTTTAGAGTCGCCACCCTTTGATGGTATAGCAGTCTCTTGTTTACTATAGGTGATAAAATCTTTAGTCGTTGTATGTGTCCAATCTTGACCGTTGGGTCCAAAAGGATCAGTAGCCCCATCCACAGAGTGTAGAAAATAGATATCATAGTAATTTTTTTCTTGATTCCATACGATAGTCTGTAGGTCGTTAGACCATCCTTTATGAGATGCTAGATGAAAGGTTTGACTCACAGAAGCCTTATTTGTTTTTGGAGAAGGATTGTTAACGTTCTCATTTTTCATTATAAAAACAAAAAATAAGATTAAAAAAGCAATAATAAAAATTAGAGAAGGATATTTTGATTCCATATAGTAATATTTCCTGATTAAATTGCATGTTTTTATAGTTATTATTTTAACAAAAAAATAGTTTTTTACAAAAAATATCAATTTGTCATTAAAAAAAGATTGGAATTTAGATAAAAAAATGATAGAATGGAACATGTAAAAACCTAAAAGGAGAGTTTATATGGATATTACAGTTAATTCACAGTCAAATACAGTAGCACCAAAGCAAGCAGAGTGCAAAAAGATGCGTTATAGCATCCGTAAGGTAGCCACAGTAGGGGCAACATCAGCACTCGTTGGTACCTTGGCGTTTTTGGGTGCCACTCAGGTAAAAGCTGATCAAGTTACAGAAACAGCACCAGCGGTAGCTACTGCGACAGCAACACCAGAAACAAGCACAGCATCTCTAACGGTAGCCAGTGAAACAGCAACAAGTGTGGCAACTTCAGAAGCAGTTGAATCTTCAGTTGCACATTCAGAGGTTGCAACTAAACCAGTTACAGAGACACAACCAAGCAACACAACTCCATCAGTAGTTGAAGAAAAGGCGTCTAGCACAGTAGTGACATCTTCATCAGATGCAACAACACCTTCAGCGACTGTTGCTGCAGTTTCTGCTCCGGCTCATACATCAGAGGCTGCAGTAGAAGCACCAACTTCAACAGCAAGCTCAGAAGCAGCTGATACACACACTGAAGTAGACCTTAAAGTTTCTGAAAACAGCGCGGCTAATGCCAACCTTAGTAAACTTAATGGTCGTATCAAGTCTATTGTTGAAGAGAATATGACCTCAGATCAAATCGTTGCCTTGACTGAGGAAGAAATTAAAGCACTTAATAAAGTTGACTTTAGTGGTGATGCTATCAAGGGTACAGGTACTAGCTTGACTTACCGTAACTTGAAAGATATCGTTGCTAGCTTCTTGAAGCAAGACAGCAAATTGGCAGTTCCTTACTTTAAAGCAGATACAATCATCAATATGCCTGCCTTCAACACTGTTGATGCCCAAACAATGGAAAAAGGAGAAATCGATGTTTGGGATTCTTGGCCAGTCCAAGATGCTGAGTCAGGTGTAGTAAGTAACTGGAACGGTTACCAGTTAGTCATTTCAATGGCCGGTGCACCAAATAAAAACTCAAACCACATTTACTTGCTCTATAGTAAATATGGAGATAATGACTTTACACATTGGAAAAATGCGGGTCCAATCTTTGGTTATAATGCCCTTGAAGATGACCAACAATGGTCAGGTTCAGCGACGGTAAACTCTGACGGTAGTATCCAACTTTACTACACTAAGAATGATACTAGTGGCGGTAAATTGAACTGGCAACAATTGGCTAGTGCTACACTTAACCTAGCTGTTGAAAACGACGAAGTTGTTATCAAGTCAGTTGAAAATGACCACATTCTCTTTGGTGGGGATAACTATCATTATCAAAGTTATCCAAAATTCATGAGTACTTTCAACGATGACCACAACCACGATGGAAATCCAGACCGTACAGATAACTACTGTCTTCGTGACCCACACATCATTGAAGATAACGGTAGCCGCTACTTAATTTTCGAATCAAATACAGGTGACGAAAACTACCAAGGCGAAAAACAAATCTACAACTGGTCAAACTACGGAGGAGATGACGCCTTTAACCTTAAGTCATTCCTCAATATTGTCAATAATAAACACCTTTATAACCTTGCTTCATGGGCAAATGGTTCTATTGGTATCTTGAAACTTGATGACAATGAGAAAAATCCATCTGTAGCTGAACTTTACACACCACTTGTTACTAGCCACATGGTTACTGATGAAGTAGAACGTCCAAGTGTTGTTAAGATGGGTAACAAGTATTACCTCTTCACTGCTTCACGTATCAATAAATCTACGGATGCTGAAGGTACTGTGGCAGCGCGTGAAGCTGTCGGTGATGATGTTGTCATGCTTGGATTTGTATCAGACAGCCTCCGAGGAAAATATCGTCCACTTAATGGCTCAGGTGTGGTCTTGACAGCCTCTGTACCAGCTGACTGGCGTACATCTACCTATTCTTACTATGCGGTTCCTGTTGAAGGCTCATCAGATACTCTTTTGGTAACTTCTTACATGACTAACCGTGGTGGAATTGCCGGTGCTGAGAATAAATCAACATGGGCTCCAAGCTTCCTTATCAAGATGAATGCAGATGATACTACAGAAGTTCTTCCTAAGATGACGAATCAAGGTGACTGGATTTGGGATAAATCTAGTGAAAGCTTGGTATACGTAGGCGATCAAAACAGTGCTAAATTGCCAAACGAGGACTTTAATGTAGATTATTATGCGGTATCGGGTTATGGTCTTAAACCACATACTTATCCTACAGTTGATGGTTCAACAGGCGTTTCTGAAGCTCACGGTGTCTTGACTGTAACTGTTAAAGATGGTAAAGACAAGAAGGCAGATAAGCCAGAAACACCAGTAAGTCCAACAGAAGGTAACCATTCTGTTGATGATAAGACTAATAAACCAGGCACTTCTAAACCAGCGGACAATAATCAACCATCAGCTGATAAAGAAGATAAACCAACAAATCCTACGAATCCGGATTCTCCAGCTCGTACTCCTTTCCCATATTATGGAGACCACTCTAATGATAACAATTCTTCAAATGATCATCATGTAGCGGTCCCTGTGAAACCTTCGACAGGAGATTCTGTGGGTGATCGTCGTCCAGTAGCTCAAGCCGCAGAGATTGCGACACCAGTACCAAAGACTATTGTAGCAACTGGACCAACTGTTCCAACGAATACTGTTAAAGAAGAGTCTGTGACTGAAACAGAAGCTCCAAAACCAGTTAAGTCTGAAGAAAAAGTTCAGTCTCACGGAGTTGATAAAGCTAATGAAGTAACTAAGTCTGATGAGTCAAGTAAAGGCAACAATACTAAAGTTGCTGCCAAACTTGCTACGACTCCTAAGACACCAAGTGATTCAGAAGGTTCAAACAGCAACATTCTTTCAATCTTGGCGACTATCTTTGCAGCAATTGCTAGTCTAGCTCTTCTTGGCTATGGTTTGGTCACAGGAAAGATTCATTTACCTAAAAAATAATCCTTTTCAAAAACGTTTGCAGAAAAGCAAGCGTTTTTTTTGCCTTTTTGATATAATGGAGTGAGTATAAAGCAAAGGAAGAAACTATTATGGGTAAATTTCAAGTTATTTCACATCCACTGATTCAACATAAACTTTCAATCCTCCGTCGTGAGGATACTTCTACTAAGGACTTCCGTGAGCTAGTTAATGAAATTGCTATGCTTATGGGTTACGAAGTATCTCGTGACCTTCCTCTCGAAGAGGTTGAAATTCAAACACCAATTACCAAAACAGTACAAAAACAACTTTCTGGTAAGAAATTAGCGATTGTTCCAATCCTTCGTGCGGGTATTGGTATGGTCGATGGTTTTCTTAGCCTTGTACCAGCAGCTAAAGTTGGTCATATTGGTATGTATCGTGATGAGGAAACTCTTGAGCCGGTTGAGTACTTGGTTAAATTACCAGAAGACATTGATCAACGTCAGATCTTTGTAGTAGACCCAATGCTTGCGACTGGTGGTTCAGCAATCTTGGCAGTAGACTCACTTAAAAAACGTGGCGCTGCTAATATCAAGTTTGTTTGCTTGGTTGCAGCACCAGAAGGTGTTAAAAAATTGCAAGATGCTCACCCAGATATTGATATCTACACAGCATCTTTGGATGAGAAACTTAATGAAAACGGTTATATTGTTCCAGGTCTTGGAGATGCAGGTGACCGTCTCTTTGGTACAAAATAAGTTGAAAAGGGAAAATTTCCCTTTTTTTACTAGATTAATAAGTTTTAAGTGAGATTGGTTTAGGGAATCTTAGCACTCTTTTAGAAAGAGTGCTAAGAATGATGTTTTTTATTTGACCTAATTTGACTAAAATCATATAATAGCATCAAGACAATATTAAAAGGAGGATTCATATGATTCCTGTAGTAATTGAACAAACATCACGCGGTGAGCGTTCTTACGATATTTACTCACGTTTGCTCAAGGATCGTATCATCATGTTAACAGGTCCTGTTGAAGATAATATGGCAAACTCAATTATCGCCCAACTCTTGTTCTTGGATGCTCAAGACAATACAAAAGATATCTATCTTTATGTTAATACACCAGGTGGATCCGTTTCGGCAGGTCTTGCCATTGTTGATACAATGAACTTCATCAAGTCTGATGTTCAGACTATCGTAATGGGGATGGCAGCATCTATGGGAACAATTATCGCTTCAAGCGGTACCAAAGGTAAACGTTTCATGTTGCCAAATGCAGAATACATGATTCACCAACCAATGGGTGGTACTGGTGGCGGTACGCAACAAACAGACATGGCTATCGCAGCTGAGCACTTGCTCAAGACACGTAATAACTTGGAGCAAATCTTGGCAGATAATTCTGGACAACCAATTGAAAAAGTTCATGTAGACGCTGAGCGTGACAATTGGATGAGTGCTCAAGAAACGCTTGAATATGGTTTCATCGATGAAATCATGGCTAATAACCAATTAAAATAAACTGAGCTTGTCTTAAATAAAAGTCAGATGAAAATCGGTTGTATAAGGACCGTTTCATCCGGCTTTTTGTGTTATAATAGAAAACATGTTAATAATCAATGAGGAGTTGCTTGCGATTGATCAAGCTATAGAGTGTCTTGTTTCGTATTTTCTAAAGCTACCTGAGGTAGAGAATTATCGTTTGAAACGCCAGAAATTCGAAAATGACAGAGAACTTCAAGAGCAACTCTTTGCATTTAAAGAATTAAAGGATAGCTATGATACTGCTAAGGCGTATGAGGCTTTTAGACCAGATGTGAGAGAGTTGAAACGTCAGGTTTTGCGAATGAAGCGCCAAATTGATTTAAACGAGGTGGTTATTGGCTATCGTCAGGCAGAGTTCGATTTACAGACTATTTTAGCCAATCTTGGTGAGGAGATTGCCCAAGCCGTTTCGGATCAGATTTTTATTGATACTGGGCTACCTCTTGCCCCTCATAAACCACATCATAAAAAGGGAGACACTAACATAAAGGAGAAGATGAGTCATGATTAAGCGTCAAGGCATTATTGTTTATTTATACTACAATAGAGACTTACGTAAAATTGCCAAGTTTGGGGATGTTGTCTACCATTCTTATAAGATGCGTTATGTGCACCTTTATGTAGATGAGGACAAGGTCGAGGATATTTTGAAAGAGCTCGATGGAATGAAAGCAGTGAAAAAAGTTCTGCCTTCCTATTATTCTGATATTGATATGGACTTTGTAGGTAGTCTGGAACGCTACGACACCTCAGTCCCTGAACCGTTTAAGAACTTTTCTCTTTAATAAGAGAAAAGTTTTTTTCTTTTTCAAGAGTTGTTCTTAAAGTAATGGAAACGATTACTATAGCTAAAGCTTAGTTATGTGTAGTTGACAATTGTCTGATAATTCTGTAAGCTATAAGATGGACTTTTTTAAGAAAATATTAAGGAGAAATCTTATGTCTAAAAAGATCACACTTATTGTGTTAGCCTTTTTTGCTTCTGTTTTCTTGGTTGCCTGTGGCAAGTCACCAGATGTGACTGCTAATGCCAATGGTACTAAGATTGGCGATACAATCAAAATTGGTGTTAACATGGAGTTGACAGGTGCCGTTGCAGCCTATGGTAAGGCGGAGCAGAATGGTATTAAGTTGGCTGTTGACGAAATTAACAAAGCTGGTGGCGTCGATGGCAAAAAGCTTGAGCTTGTCACAAAAGATAATAAATCTGAGAATGCTGAAGCTTCAACATCTTCAACGAACTTGGCTATTCAGAATAATGTAAATGCTATCGTTGGTCCAGCGACATCAGGTGCTGTTGCTGCGGCTAGCCTCGTATCACAAAAAACAGGGGTTCCTTTGCTGACACCTTCAGGTACGCAGGACGACCTTACGGTAGATGCTAAAGGTACGAAGAAATTCGTTTTCCGTACAACCTTCAAGGATAGTTACCAAGGTAAAGTTTTGGCAGCTTATTCTTACAATAATTTGAATGCTAAGAAAGTAGTTCTCTACTATGATAATGCTTCAGATTATGCCAAAGGTATTGCGGATGAATTTAAGCGTGAATATAAAGGTCAAATCGTTACTGAAGCTACCTTTGCTTCAGGGGACAAGGACTATCAGTCAGCCTTGACTAAATTTAAAGACCTTGATTATGATGCTATTGTAATGCCAGGTTACTATACTGAGACTGGTATTATTACAAAACAAGCACGTGACCTTGGAATTGATAAACCAATCCTTGGACCTGACGGATTCAGTGATGCGAAATTTACTGAGCTTGCAGGTAAAAAGAATGCTTCAAACGTCTACTATGTATCAGGATATTCAACAAATGTTGCCCTTTCTGACAAGGCATCAGGATTCATCGAAGCATATAAGAAAGCTTACAACACTGACCCAAATATGTTTGCTGCTCTAGCTTACGATTCTGTTTATATGATTGCAGAAGCATCAAAAGATGCGAAAACATCAGTTGATATTGCTGATAACTTAGCACATTTGAAAAACTTTGTCGGGGTTACAGGTAAAATGACGATTGATAAGGATCATAACCCTATTAAAGCAGCTCTTATGGTTAAAAGAGATAATGGTGAAGAGGTTTCAGCGGAAGCCGTTGAAATTGAAAAATAATCTGTTATCTATACTAAAAATGAACTAGAAAGTTTGGTTAAATATGTTTTTTGAACAACTTCCCCAACAACTAGTCAATGGTATCATCTTGGGTAGTATCTATGCCTTACTTGCCCTTGGATATACCATGGTTTATGGGATTATCAAATTGATTAACTTTGCCCATGGAGACATCTATATGATGGGTGCCTTCGTTGGTTACTATGCGATTAATAGCCTTGGAATGAATTTCTGGGTTGCCCTTGTCTTTGCTATGCTTGTCTGTGCGATTTTAGGGGTTGTCATTGAGTTCTTGGCTTATCGCCCACTCCGTAATTCGACACGTATTTCTGCCTTGATTACGGCTATCGGTGTCTCATTCTTCCTTGAGTACATCATGGTTCTCTTTGTAGGTGCAGATACACGTTCATTCCCTCAAAAGATTGCAATTAAGACTTATCATCTTGGATCAATCTCTGTAACAAATGTGCAATTGCTTATCTTGGTAGTTGCCCTTGTCCTTATGGTTGCTCTTCAATTGATTGTTAAAAAGACTAAGATGGGTAAAGCTATGCGTGCCGTATCTGTAGACAGTGATGCAGCTGAATTGATGGGTATTAATGTTAATAACACTATCAGCTTCACTTTTGCTCTTGGATCATCACTAGCAGGGGCTGCTGGTGTCCTTATTGGTCTTTACTATAATTCTATCGAACCTCTTATGGGTATGACGCCAGGTATTAAAGCCTTTGTTGCCGCTGTTCTTGGTGGTATCGGTATTATCCCTGGTGCAGCACTTGGTGGATTTGTTATCGGTATTTTGGAGACATTATCAACTGCAATTGGTTTGTCAAGTTACCGTGATGCCATCGTTTATGGTGTCTTGATCGTTATCCTTTTGGTTCGCCCAGCGGGTATTCTCGGTAAAAATGTGAAAGAGAAGGTGTAAGACATGAAGAAAAATCTAAAAGTAAACCTTATTTGGTTTGGTCTTATCATTGGGCTCTTCCTTATCTTGAAAGGTCTTGAACTTTCAGGTATCATGAACCTTTACTACATCCAAATCTTAATGGGAATTGGGATCTCAATCCTTATGGGACTTGGTACTAATCTGGTTCTTGGTTTCTCAGGGCAATTTACACTTGGACAAGCTGGTTTCATGGCAATTGGTGCCTATTCATCAGCTATCATTACTGGTATGATGCCAACATATGACGGTTTCTACCTCTCAATGGTTGTCGGTGTCATCATCGCAGCTATTGTTGCCCTTATCTTTGGTCTACCTACCCTTCGTTTGAAAGGGGACTACCTTGCCATTGCAACTCTTGGTATGGCTGAAATCATCCGTATCATTATCGTTAATGGTGGTGAATTGACTAATGGTGCTGCTGGTTTGACAGGTATCCTTCCTTATACAAGTTGGCCTGTAATTTATTTCTTTGTGGTAATCATTACAATTTTGGTACTTAACTTCTTGCGTTCAGCAACTGGACGTCAAGCAATCACTCTTCGTGAAGATGAAATTGCTGCTGAGTCAATGGGTGTTAATGTCACAAAAATGAAGGTTCTTATCTTTGTTATTGGTGCCATGATTTCAGCGATTGCTGGTTCACTTTATGTCAGCTACATCGGTACAGTTGTGCCAAAAGATTTCACTATCATGAAATCAATTGATTACCTTATCATTGCCGTTCTTGGTGGTCTTGGATCTATCACAGGTACTATTATTGCTGCTGTTGTTCTTGGTATTATCAACATGTTCCTCCAAAACGTTTCAAACCTTCGTATGATTATTTACGCCTTGGCTTTGATTCTTGTAATGCTCTTCCGTCCAGGTGGACTTCTTGGAACAAAAGAACTCTATCTCTCAAAATTCTTCAATAAATCTAAGGAGGGCAAATAAAAATGGCACTTCTTGAAGTTAAAAATCTAACTAAAAACTTCGGTGGTTTGACTGCCGTTGGTGATGTTTCAATGGAACTCAATGAAGGTGAGTTGGTTGGGCTTATCGGACCAAATGGTGCTGGTAAAACAACCTTGTTCAACCTTTTGACAGGTGTCTATGAGCCAAGTGAAGGGACTGTTACACTTGATGGTACAGTCCTAAACGGTAAAGCACCTTATAAAATCGCTTCACTCGGTTTGTCACGTACTTTCCAAAATATCCGTCTTTTCAAAGACATGACTGTGCTTGAAAATGTTCTTGTTGGTTTGTCAAATAAGCAACCTTCAAATTTCTTTGCATCTCTTTTGCGTTTGCCTAAGTACTACTCAAGTGAAGAAGAGTTAAAAGCAAAAGCTATGGAACTCTTGGCTATCTTCAACTTGGATGGTGAGGCAGATACGCTTGCGAAAAACTTAGCTTATGGGCAACAACGTCATTTGGAAATTGTTCGTGCACTTGCAACAGAACCAAAAATTCTTTTCCTTGATGAACCAGCTGCGGGTATGAATCCACAAGAAACAGCTGAATTGACTGCTCATATTCGTCAAATTCAAAAAGACTTTGGTATTACAATCATCTTGATTGAACATGATATGAGTTTGGTCATGGATGTTACTGAGCGTATCTATGTTTTGGAATACGGACGCTTGATTGCAGAAGGAACACCTGATGAAATTAAGAATAACAAACGCGTTATTGAAGCTTACTTGGGAGGTGAAGCATAATGGCTATGTTGAAAGTTGAAAATCTCTCAATTAAATATGGATCTATTGAAGCTGTTAAAAATGTTAGCTTTGAAGTTAATGAAGGTGAAGTTGTAACTCTTATCGGTGCTAACGGTGCAGGTAAAACATCAATTCTCCGTACAATCTCAGGTCTTGTTCGTCCAACTGAGGGAACCATTTCTTATCTCGGAAATGAGATCCACAAAACACCTGCACGTAAGATTGTTGCTGAAGGTTTAGCTCAAGTACCTGAGGGACGTCATGTATTTGCAGGATTAACCGTAATGGAAAATCTTGAAATGGGAGCTTTCCTTCATACAAATAAAGAAGAGAACGCAGCTCTCTTGAAAAAAGTCTTCCAACGTTTCCCACGCCTAGAAGAACGTAAGAATCAGGATGCAGCGACACTTTCTGGTGGTGAACAACAAATGCTTGCAATGGGTCGTGCCCTTATGAGTCGTCCAAAACTTTTGCTTTTGGATGAGCCTTCAATGGGACTTGCTCCAATCTTTATTCAGGAAATTTTTGATATTATTGAAGATATTAAGGCACAAGGGACTACAGTTCTTTTGATTGAACAAAATGCCAATAAGGCTTTGTCAATTGCGGACCGTGGTTATGTTCTTGAAACTGGTAAAGTGGTTCTTTCAGGTACTGGTGAAGAACTTCTTGCATCAGATGAAGTTCGTAAAGCCTATCTTGGAGGATAAGAAAAAGCGCCCGAGGGCGTTTTTCTATCGTCTCATACTGATTGTAAAATACTAATTTTTCAGCAAAATATTGCAATCGGTTACAATTAGTGTGGTATAATACAAGTAAGAAATCATTCGGAGGAAAATGAAACATGGCAGTAAAAGATTTTATGACGAAACGTGTGGTTTATGTCTCACCAGAAACAACAGTTGCAGCAGCTGCAGATATTATGCGTGATAAAGGGTTGCGCCGTTTGCCGGTAATTGAACACGATAAACTTGTTGGGCTTATTACAGAAGGTACAATGGCGGAGGCTTCACCATCAAAAGCAACAAGCTTGTCAATTTATGAAATGAACTATCTCCTTAATAAGACAAAGGTAGGAGATATCATGATTAAGAATGTCCTTACAGTTTCCAAATATGCTAGCCTTGAGGATGCAATCTATATCATGCTTCAAAATAAGGTTGGAGTCCTTCCAGTTGTGGACAATGACCAAATTTCAGGAATTATCACAGATAAAGATGTCTTTCGTGCTTTCTTGGAAATTTCTGGTTATGGTCAAGCGGGAATTCGTATTGGGTTGGAAGTTCCTGATACTCCACGTGTTTTGGAAAAAATTGCGAACCTTATCGCTAGTGAGAATCTCAACATCGAACGTACAATTGTTGCACCTAAAAATGACACCGTACTTCGTGTCGAACTCCAAGTTGAAGGAGAGGTTGGAATTGAAAAACTCAAGAAAGTTTTTGTAGAAGCAGGATTTACAGTTACTGAAATTGTAGAAACAGAAGCAAAAGAGTTAGACTAATAAAAGGATAAAACAAACTAAATTCTTAAGACTTTAGTTATCCTAAAAAATAGATAGTTTGTAGGAATAGTTCAGTGGAAATGAGATTATAATCCTTGCTTTTTCTAGTAACTAGTGAACTACAGGCTTGAACTTTATACAATAAAAAGAGGCTAGAACATTATGTTCCAGCTCCTTTTTTATTGTTAGTCTTGAAAATCGTAAAGTGTTGTAGAGAGGTAGCGTTCACCGTTGTCAGGCAAGAGTGTCAAGACTTTTTTGCCTTCGCCAAGCTCAGCAGCAACCTTTAGGGCGGCAGCAATAGCAGCACCTGATGAGATACCAGCTAGGAAACCTTCTTGGCTCCCCAATGTACGTGATGTTGCGATAGCTTCATCAGAAGGAATACGCACAACACTGTCATATGATTTTGTATCCAATGTGTCAGGAATGAAACCAGTTGAGATACCTTGAATTTTGTGTGGTCCTGGTTTATCACCATTCAAGACGGCAGATTCGTCAGCTTCAATACCATAAACCTTGATATTTGGATTAGCAGCCTTAAGGGTTTTTGAAACACCTGAAATAGTACCACCAGTACCGATACCAGCAACAAAAGCATCCAAACCTTCTGCACCAAAATCTTCAAGGATTTCTTGACCAGTTGTAGCCGCGTGGACAGCTGGGTTTGATGGGTTGGCAAATTGAAGTGGTACCCAACCGTTGCGTTCAGCAGCAACTTCTTTAGCTTTAGCAATCGCACCTTTCATTCCTTCGCTACCAGGAGTCAATACAAGTTCAGCTCCATAAGCTTGGATGATTTTACGACGTTCAACACTCATTGTGTCAGGCATTACGATAACAACTTTATAGCCTTTAGCAGCACCAACCCAAGCGAGACCAATACCAGTGTTACCTGAAGTTGGTTCAACAATGGTATCACCAGGTTTAATAGTACCAGCTTTTTCAGCATCTTCAATCATACGAAGAGCAATACGGTCTTTTACTGAAGAACCAGGGTTAAAGGCTTCGAGTTTAACGTAAACATCTGCTGATCCTTCTGGAACAATAGAGTTAAGTTTAATAACAGGTGTTTTTCCAACAAGTTCAGTGATTGAGTTGTAAATTGTCATATTTAAAATCCTCTTAATCTTTGATTGATGGTTTTAAGTATACGACGGTAGTCTCAACTTGTAAAATACATCTTCTTTATCACTGTGATAACGTTTGACTATCAGATAGGAATTTCAACGATTTTCTTTCCAGATTTTTCATAAGTAACTTTCCCTTGATAGAACTCAGTCAGTTCCTGACCGAGTCTTTCAATCTCAGACTCTTCGACAAATAAAGTAGTAGAAACATCTGATAAGAAAGTTGTATCAAATTCTTGGAGTCCTTTTTTTTCAAGGAAGTTGGAGAAGACTTGGTACTGAGAGTAGGTTAACTCTACGGTTAGTCCTGTTAATTCCTTGACTTCCACTCGACCAATTTCTTCAATAGCATGGGCAACGCTACCAGAGTAAGCGCGGATAAGACCACCTGCCCCAAGTTTGATTCCTCCAAAATAACGAGTCACAACAGCTACGACATTAGTAAGTCCTTGTTTTTCTAGAACAGTAAGCATAGGCACACCAGCTGTTCCAGAAGGTTCGCCATCATCACTCGAACGCTTAATTTGACCATCATCTCCAACAATCATTGCAGAGCAAGAGTGATTGGCCTTGTGATGCTCTTTCTTAATCTGAGCGATATACTCTCTCCCTTCTTCTTCACTACTAATACGTTTCAAGTGACAAATAAAACGAGATTTTTTTATTTCTTCTTCAACGATTCCATCGTTGGCAATAGTTTTGTAATCCATAAAAAAATTTTATCATAAAAAGATGAATTCAAACATATTTTCGAATAGAAAGATATGGTACCTAAAGAATATTATGGACGACTATTTACGAAAGAACAGTTGTCAGTGGACTATCACTCAGAGGCTTTTACATTAGAAAGCATGATAAAGGTCGATAAACAACTTAGATGTAAAAGATGTAACAGTCAGATAGAGGAAGATTGGCAATTACCGGAAGGTCAGTATTATTGCAGAGCGTGTATTGTCTTTGGCAGAAACCAAGAAGGAAAAGAACTTTATTATTTTCCTTCAAAAACATCTGAAATTGAATTTCCTGCTTTGAAGTGGTTGGGGGAACTGACTCCCTATCAAGCTGAGGTCTCAGAGAAGCTTTTAGAAACATATCAAAAACAGAAAGACAGCCTCGTACATGCTGTGACTGGTGCTGGGAAGACCGAGATGATTTATAAAATCGTTGCCTATGTTCTTGAAAGTAAAGGTAATGTAGCTATCGCAAGTCCTCGGGTTGATGTTTGTCGAGAGTTATTTCTTCGTATGCAGAGGGATTTTACTTGTAGTATTTCTCTGCTTCATGCTGAGAGTGAACCATATGATGGTAGTCCGCTTGTAATAGCTACCACCCATCAACTACTAAAGTTTTACCAGAACTTTGACCTAGTTATCGTTGATGAGGTTGATGCATTCCCTTTTGTAGGAAATGTCATGTTAAATCATGCTGTGGAGCAGGCAAAGAAGGAAACCGGTCGCTATATTTACTTAACAGCGACTTCTACAATATCTTTAGAAGAGCAAGTTCGACTTGGAGCTTTAGAAAAACATCACCTTGCCAGACGTTTCCATGGAAATCCTTTAGTACTTCCTAAATTCTTCTGGCAAGGAAGATTACAAAAATCTCTAATGAGAGGCAAGCTTCCAAGACCTCTTGTTTATCAGATTAAAAAGCAACGTAAATCAAAGTTTCCTCTATTAATATTTTTCCCAAATATAGCGATAGGTGAAAAGTTTACTAGCATTCTGCAAAAATATCTTCCAGATGAAAAAATGGCCTTTGTTTCTTCAAAAAGCGAGGAGCGTTCAGCTACCGTAGAGCAGTTCCGGGAAAAAGAGTTATCCATCTTAGTGACAACAACTATCCTTGAACGTGGTGTAACCTTTCCACAAGTAGATGTTTTTGTTTGTATGGCAAATCATCACTTATACACTAGTTCGAGTCTTATTCAGATAGGAGGTCGAGTTGGAAGATCCCCAGATAGACCGACAGGAAAGCTTTATTTCTTTCATGAAGGACTATCCAAATCTATGCTTCGTTGTCGAGAAGAAATAAAGGTTATGAATAAAAAAGGAGGATTTAACAATGAAGTGTCTACTATGTAATGACTGGATTGAATCAGTGCCAAAATTAAGAGACCTGATTACGTTTAACCAGAGAGAAGAGTACTCCTGCGTATCTTGTAAAAATCAGTTTAAAAAACTTTCAAAAGAAAGATGTCAAAATTGTAATAAGGAGTTACATAGAGAGACCTGTATTGATTGTGAACTTTGGATGAAAAAAGGCTATATTCCTAAGCACCTTGCCATTTATCGCTATAAAGAAAACATGAAAGATTATTTTAGCCGATATAAATTTATGGGAGACTATTGTCTTAGAAAATTATTTCAACAAGATATAAAAAATAACTTAAAACCATTTTTGACGAAAGGTTTTACCATAGTGCCGGTCCCATTATCGGAAGAACGCTTGGCAGAAAGAGGATTTAACCAAGTTGAGGGATTGATAGAGGGAATTCCCTATCAGGATATCTTTGAGAAAAGAGATATTGAGAAGCAATCATCGAAAACACGCAAGGAGCGTTTAAGTCAAGATAATGCCTTCTGTCTCAAGAAAGGTATAGATGTACCAGATAAGATTATTATAGTGGATGATATCTATACAACAGGATCTACTTTATATCAGATGGTTCAACTATTAGAAGGTATAGGTATTAAAGAAGTTTTGACCTTTTCACTAGCTAGATAATAAAAATCCTTGCAAATTTTCATGAAAAGGATATAATATAGATAAAGAAAACGCTAACGAGCGAGAAAGAGGTCTTTTATGATTAAATATAGTATCCGTGGCGAAAACATCGAAGTAACTGAAGCACTTCGTGACTATGTTGAAAGTAAACTTAGCAAAGTTGAAAAATACTTCAACGAAGACCAAGAATTGAATGCACGTGTAAATCTTAAGGTTTATCGCGAAAAGACAGCTAAAGTAGAGGTTACTATTCCAACAGGTTCTGTAACACTAAGAGCAGAAGATGTTTCGCAAGATATGTATGGTTCTATTGACCTGGTGGTTGATAAGATTGAAAGACAAATCCGTAAAAATAAAACAAAAATTGCACGTAAGCATCGTGAAAAAGTTCCAACAGGAGAAGTGTTCTCAGCTGATTTTAATAACGAACAAGTTGAAGAAGCACCAGCTGTTGAAGTTGTAAGAACTAAAAACATTGAGTTGAAACCAATGGATGTTGAAGAAGCCATCCTTCAAATGGAGTTGTTGGGTCATGACTTCTTTATCTATACAGATAGTGAAGATCATACAACTAATGTTCTCTATAAACGAGAAGACGGAAACTACGGTTTGATTGAAGCTAAATAATTAAAAAATAAAGGAAGTAGGTTGAGAGACGTGCTTCCTTTATTTTTTTCAAAAACCCTATTGACAAGAATTTATTTGGGTGATAAGATATAAAAGTTGTCTTAATTGCCTTGCCACAAACTTGAAAAG
>NZ_KV832463.1:0-15375 GCF_001837455.1 Streptococcus sp. HMSC068F04 | reverse complement strand
AAGTATGCACTTAATTTGACAATTCAAGGGGAAGAAAAAGCCCATTCTCACCAGTCTAGCCACATTTCTTTGGCACGAATCACACGGTCTTGCTTATAGTCAATATGGTAAACACGCCAACCACCAATCCAATCGTCCTTCAGCTTGTACTCAACACTTCCTTGAAGATCACTCCCCTTGCCCAAGAGTTTCTCAACTTCTTTTCTCGTCATGCCCTCAAGCTGATACTGCCGGTGAAAACTCCACATGAGTTTGTGTCGCATAGGAGCTGGTGTATGAGCCCAATTTTCAGGCGTAAATACTCGGTCACGAGGGACAATGATTGCAAAATGAACCAGACAAATGATTTCAATGATTAAGCAAAAGGCTTTTCGCCTTTTTCGTCTGGTTTCTGGGGTGAGGTGTGCCATAGGACTACCTGACTTTCTCTTGCTTCCAATGGTCATCCAAAATCACTGTGTGCTCTTTAGAAAAGCGAATAAGGATGTCTCTGGCAACTTGTTGGGATACACGCGCGACATTGGTCAAGTCTAGTCCTAGCTCAGGTGTGTCGTGTTCCAAACGATACTGGTCATCCTCGTATTCAACAAAGATAAAGCTCGTTGACTTTTTATCGCCATAGGTAAGATAGAGACTATCGTAGGATGCTGGGAGTTGCACCAAGGCATCCCAGATATCACTGTCACTTGGGTTCGTAATCGTTGCATAGTCTACCTGATTAGCTGTCGATATACGCATGACAAGGCCTTCTGCTGCTTTCTTTTTAGGTGCTAGCCACTTAAATAAATGCATCGTTTTCCTCCTTTAGATCATGATTCCTTTTTGCTTGAGATTGTCCAGACATTCCTGTAAATAGGCGGCATCATGCTCTGGGTAAATGATGTCTGGTAATGTCTCCGCTTCAAGCCTATCGTAGGCTGGCATCTGCTTGCCTCGATACTCCTTGTCTAGCCACTCGGAGCTGACACGATAGCCACGTTCCGTCATTTCTTGCATAATGAGTTCATGGTATTTAAACAGGCGATATGGAGAATAATCAAAAACATAGTTAACCGTAGCGTGTTTGCGTTGCCAACCCTTGCCACGAAGGGCACAACATTCTCGGTGTTGTCCTAATAGTTGCTGACGAGGTAGTTTTGCAATCAAGTCTTGATGCCACAGTCTCATTTTGAACCCCCATTAATTAAGGTTGACTCCTCCAGATAACGATTAGGATATGTGATTAGGAGCTCTTTGACGGATTCCACCAAACAATGCTGAGGAATTTGGCCTACTGCATAGCTATCCAGTTGGGCCATAAACTTTTCCTTTTCGCTGGCGGTTGCTTTCTTCTTAAAATATCCCCAGATATGTTGGAAGGCATTGACGACCTGACCGGGATTTTCAGGAAGGTTAAGTGCTTGATCAATGTAGGCTTGAACCTGATCCAAACTAACCTCTTCATTCTTGAGATAGTTACGGATTTCCAAGTAAATCTTGTTTGAATGGCTGAGCACCAGATACTTATTGGCTGCCCATAGTTGCTCGCACTGGCGACGTGGATTAGTAGTTGTCATTAGGAACCTTCCTTCTTGCTTTTTATCAGTATAGCATAGTTTAAATGGGGATAATAGATTATGCCTTTGAGAATCCGAAAGAGTGATTTCCAAGTATTTTCAGAAAAGGTTTTTGCTTGGTTTGTTTGTAAGCGTTTGCTATACTTAAGGTATCAAAGAAAGGAGACAAGCCTATGACATTGTCCAAAAAACTCACACTTTCTCTTGCCTCTATGGCAGTTCTTGGTCTTTTAGCAGCCTGCTCAAACCAGAAAGCTCAAACACCTAAAAGCTCTGCTAGCACCCAACAAAGTTCAAGTAAGGTTTCATCTTCACAAAGTTCTGAAGCCTCTAAACAAACTGAAGGGCTAGATGGCACCTATAAAGGGACTGACGAAAATGATCGCATTACTCTTACCATCTCTGGAAATACTGGAACTTGGGAGGAGGACGAGGCAGATGGCGAAAAGGAAAGCAAGCCTGTAACAGTTAACTCTGACAATCAAAGTCTAACGATCGGTGACGACACCAAATATTATAAACTCGACGGTAATCAACTGACTGTTGAAGATGATGACCATGATCCAAATGATACGGTTATCTTGACGAAATAAGATTAAAAACCTTAGCCAAACCACTCTCTGAAATTTAGCTAAGGTTTTTTTATGTTATACTATAGGCAGAAAGAAAACGGATACAAAGAGGAGGTTGACGATGACTCAAAGAAGATTATGGGTGACGCTATTTGTTGTGTCGATTATTGTAACTCTTATTGGACTGGGATTTGCTGTCTATAACTATTATGTCTTTGATAAACCTTTCATGACGACTACTACAAAAGGGTTACTAGCAGCCTTTTTCCTGTGTGCGACAATGGTTGCTATTAGTCTATCCAAATCAAATAAGAAGTAAAAATAAGAAAGAGGTATAAGTTTGCGGAATTATACCTCTTTTCATACAACATTACTTAATCTTGTGTTTATTCATTTTTTCTTCAAAGATACCTGTCATGATTTTACGTAGCTCTTGGCCTTCTTTTTCAGTCTTTAGATGATGAAGCCAAACGAGTCACCTCCTAAAAATGACACTATGTCATTATCTCAACAAATAGGAAAGAAAAGCTCCCACCGAAATTCAGTGAGAGGTTAAAGTCTATTTCTATGATTTTCTCATAGCCACTAGCCAAGAGGCTATCATGATTTCAAAAATAACCAGAAGGATAATCTGAGTGAGTGAACTCTGAACCAGCATGAGAACAGCCAGACTATCAATTAGCATATGGGCAAGGATACAAGGAACAGCTCCTTTCGAGTACTCTTTAAGAGCTCCCAAAAGAAAGCTATTACCTAAAATCATCAGGTAAAAGATGAGATAGTTGGACGAGCCTGCTGTAATCCAAGGGAGTTGATAGATAGGGATATGCCAGAGGAACCAAACAATGGAAAGAACCATCATTTTAGTTATAAAGTGCTTACTAAAGTAAAGATGTTCTTGTAAAAACCAACGCCAACCGACTTCTTCCAGACCGCCATATAAAAAGGTCCAGGGGAAATATAGGAAGAAGGCCAAGAGGGAGTTCCCAGTAAAGCGAACATTCATGAGCAGGATTGAAATCCCATAATAGATGACTGGAATGAAGATAGCTAGGATCCAGGACAGGGGACTTTCTTTTTGAAGAAAGACCTTTTTGAAAAATTCCCCCAAGGATTTAACTTCCCTCAACACAAGAGAAAAGACAGCCGCCATAATCAGGGGAATACAGTTCATTAGGATAAACAGCAGTGAAGCCCCCATACTACTCCTATCTGGGAAAAACCAAAGGATAACTTGCCCAACTAGAAAGGTAGCAAGGAGGGCAGTCAGTGCATACCAGATAGCGACTGATTGTTTTGAAATAAATTTGCTCATTTTTCCTCCGTAAACAGGATAATAAATCAGATAGATCGCACCTTAATCCGCATCGACTCAAAGATGGTATTGTTCACGATCTTTATAAATCTTACTTAATCTTGTGTTTATTCATTTTTTCTTCAAAGATGCCTGTCATGATTTTTCGCAACTCTTGGCCTTCTTTTTCAGGAAGGTCCCCTTGGCGTTTGGCTACTGCGTAGAGTGCAGGATATTGCTTAGCCACACGCTCCACCGTCTTGGTCGTCGCATGGCCTCTGACAAAAAAAGGAATGCGTTTAATCCATTCTTGAGGTACGAGAGCGAGCAACTTCTTAGCCGCTTCCTTGTCAGAAATCTCAGCTGTACTCAAACCTTTTTCGATTTGCTTTTGTTCTTGTTCTGTAAAATCTTTTAATTCCATACCTTGCTCCTCTTTATCTTTGTATAGTAGATTTTACACCCTTGTATGAGAATATACAACTGATTAAGATGAATGAGGCAAGTCATAAAATACCATAAAAGATAGGCTCAATTTTTTCCAAAAATACCATACAAAAAAATCTGATGAATTTGCTCAACCTCTGTCTCTAAATTGTCACTGTTGTCTAACTGATTTCCCATACTATTAAGAGCATCCATGACATTTAAGATAAGCTCTGTCGATAGGTCTTCAGCAATAGCCCCCTCTTCTTTTCCTAGCTCAATATAAGCACGATAGATATCACGTTTTTTTGCAGTGATCGCTTTCGCTAAGAGAGTTGAAAAAGTAGGTTCTTTCACCATTTTATCTTGAAAATAGTCCGAGATTTGCCGACTCATTTTCTCCTGACATAGGGAAAAAGCCTGGTTTAATTTTGTTTTAAAATCTAGATTACTATTTAAAATGTCCTCAGCTTGCTGTGTGACTTCTTCAAACAAGTCATTAACACAGAGAGCTACCAAATTATCTTTGCCCCCGAAATAATTGTAGATAGAAACTGGTGATACTTCTGCTACCTCTGCAATAGATTTTATACTCGTTTCCTTAAAACCTTTTTCTTTAAATAATTGTAAGGCTGCTTGAATAATCGCTTGCTTCTTTTTCTCAGTCGTCTTTTGATATTGATTCATGTGAACACCTCTGTTACTACCAATTGTAGCATAAGTTTGAAATTAATGAGCATATATTTCATTTTTTCTTGCTATTCTTACTAGCTTTCTCTATAATAAAGTTTGAATTTTAATCATGTATATTTCAAATTTTATTTTCAAAAATGGGAGGGAACATGCTCATTCAATATCTTATAAAGCAATCTAGAAAACCGAGTGGTCTTGTCGGTCGATTGATTACCAACATCTGGTCGTCCTATTTCAAGGAACTCAGCCTTTGGGCAATCAAACAAACCACTATCCCCAACAATAGTCGGATTTTAGAAATCGGCTATGGCGGTGGCAGCACTATTAAGAACCTTCTTGAGTTAGATAAAAATCTTGACATTCATGGTATTGATATTTCCGAAGAGTCTTATCATACTGCTAGACGAATTCATTCAGATGCTATAGAAAACAGAAGTGTTAAGCTGAGGATTGGCAATGTAGCAAACCTTCCCTACCAAAATAATGATTTTGATTTGGTATTTGCCATCCAGACACATATTTTCTGGGAGGATTTAAAACAGAGTTTTCAGGAAATCTATAGAGTCATGTCCAATCCTTCCACTTTGATTATTGCTTCCGAGAAAGAAAAAATAAAATATCATATGACAGATTATGGAACAAGCCATGAATTGAAACAGTTGTTAGCAAGCATTGGCTTTTCAAAGATTGAAGAAAAGCAAAATTACAAATGGGTTGTGTATGTTGTCACTAAGAGTGATTAGGAAATTAAGCATAACAAAAAGTAGTGAAGTGATTCCATCGTCGGAACTTTCTTCACTACTTTTCTTATCTCTTTCCTACTCACCACTATCAGCAATTCAGAGTTGCCACTGCTCAATCAACCAATCCGAAAAAGCGTCATATCTTTCTTGGAGATGGTCATGATGTCCGTAGGGGTCAAATGCTGAATAAGTAGACACGCTCTGTTTTTTGATAAGTTCATGCACTTCTTTGGCATAACTAGGAGCTTTGGCCAGTCTATTCTTATGATTAGCCCCCTCGGTCAAACCGTTATGTAAATAGACTGAGCAAGACTTATTGATGGGCTGGTGGGCTTTGCAGTAAGCTACAAAATTTGGATACCAGAAGGATCCACAAATGGAGAAGAGCAAAGGCATCTTATCACTGCTATAAAGACTGGAAATAGCAGCCAAACCACCCAGCGAGTATCCTCCGTAAGCCATACGACTTTCATCCAGTCGAAACTCCTGTGTGATGCTTTTGAAAATATGCCCAAATAGATGGTCATGATAGCTGGCTAGCTTTCCGCCAAAATCAGAGCTTCCAGGTCTCAGAGCCTGAGCCTGCCAAGGCGTAAAATCATCCAAGCGACTCTGAGGTTCAAGTCCAACCAGGATAACAGAATCTTCCAACTTTCCCAGATAATCAAGCTGCCCATCGTTCAGAAAAACTACTGGATAAGCCTTCTTGGAATCATAGGACTCAGGAAGGGCAACTGTAACCTGAATGTCATGGCAGACAAAGTCTTTATTTATTAACAAAGTCATTAACCTTTTCAAGAGAATCAATCACAGATGGACCGTAATCCATAAGCTCATCATAAGAAATAGTCATGATTTTCTTGTTTTTAACGGCTGGAACATTTTCAAGAACAGCGTTCTTTTCCATCTTGTCTGTTGCTTCCTTGTCCATGGCCTTATTACGGTCACTGGTTACATAGATAATCAATTCTGGTTCCATTGACACGAGATTTTCCAGAGTCAAATCTGATGTTCCTGTCGCAACATTGGTATAACCAAGCTGATTGAGCATACTTTCTTGAAGGGCAGATTTGTAAGTTCCAAAGGTCTCATCGTTGTAAGCACACATGATAAGAGCCTTCTTCAAGTCTTTGTCAGAAGACTTGTTTTTCTTTTTAACAGCGTCGATACGCTTTTGAAGTTGTCCCGCATACTTGTCTGCCTTGTCTTGAACGTTGAAAATGTCACCAATATTTTTAACATCTTCGATGATATTATTCAAATCTTGTTTAGTTGTTGAAACAGAAGCTTTTTGCGTATAGACAGGAATGTCGTTGCTGTTCCATGTACTGATGGTTCCCATTGACTTGTCTGAGAACATCATGTTACGACCAATAAGAGCATCTGGTCCGTAAGCCAAGATGGCTTCTTGAGAAATTGTTTTCTTATCACCGATATGTGGGATTGAAGCAATGTCATCCTTATATTTATCGGTTACTTCATTGTCAGGGTTAAGCATACCGACAATTTTGTCTTTCAAACCAAGCTCAATCAAGATTTCAGTTGATGAAAGGTTGTTGGTGATAACCTTTTCTGGTGCCTTTTTGAAGACTTGATCTAGCTCAGTTCCTTTATCGTCATAAGTTTTGACAGTCAAAGGATACTGGGTTTCTGACTTGGTCTTTTTCACCGTTTCTTTTGCTGTTGATGACGATGATGTGCTGTTTTTATATGTAGAACTGCATGCTGTCAATGTGAGGACTGCTGCAGCGATTAATGCGATACGAAATGTTTTCTTGTTCATAAGGCCTTCCTTTCCTAGGCTTATAAATACTGAATCATTGCCTGCTGGTCATCCGTCCAGGTAATACGACTCTGAACATCATAAACCGCCTGCAAGGATTGTGGGGTTACGGCATCCCTTGGGACACCTTGGGCAACAATCTCACCCCCTTTCATTAAGTAGATATAATCTGAAAAACGACAGGCCAGTTGAATATCGTGGAGAACTGCGAGAACATTGATGCCGAGTTCCTTGACCAAGGCCAACATCTCCAACTGATACTTAATGTCCAAATGATTAGTAGGCTCATCCAATAAAAGTAGTTTGGGTTCCTGAGCCAAGGCACGCGCTAGGATGACTCTTTGTTTTTCGCCACCTGATAAGGACGAATAATAGCGTGTCTTCTTTTCAGACATGCCAACCTTGTCTAGGGCATCCTGAACGAGGACGTGATCCCGCTCTGATTCTTTTTGCAAAAAGGAAAGGTGGGGCGTTCGGCCAAGCATGACAATTTCTTCCACCGTACAATCAAATTGAAGGGTGTTAAACTGTGTCACAACGGCCATTTCTTTTGCAGTTTCCTTTAGGCTTACCTGGTCTAGGGATTTTCCATCAAGAAAAATCTGACCGCTATCTGGTTTCAACTGGCGGTAAATCGTTTTGAGCAAGGTTGATTTTCCACTCCCATTTGGTCCCAGTATGGTCTGGAATTGCCCACCTTCAACCTCAAGAGAGACACCGTTTAGGATTTTTTTCTCTCCAATCGAATAATGAATATCCTGACACTTTACATCCATAAGTCTAAACCACCTTCCTACGATTTCTAGTCACAATATAAATAAAGAAAGGTGCGCCAACCAAGGCTGTAAAGATTCCGATAGGTAGCTCCGCATTTTTGACGAGGATTCTAGCTAAAACGTCTGCCCAAACCACAAACAAGGAACCTAAGAGAGTTGCCACTGGGAAAAGCTTACGATAGTTAGTCCCGACTAAACTTCTAGCAATATGAGGGGTAATCAAGCCGACAAAGCCAATAATCCCACAGCTAGCAACTAAGATGGCCGTTATGACCGCAACAATGGCAATGTAAAGATACCAGTAGAGTCTAAGTGGAATCCCTAAAGTCAAAGCTGCTTCATCTCCCATCATCATGGCATTGAAGACACGATACTGAGTTGAGAAAAAGAGAAAGGCCAAACCAACCACTACTGCTGGAAGCATCACATCTGACCAAGATGTTCCTGTCAATGAACCCATGGTCCAAAACTTAATGGTCATGACACTGTCTGCTGTCGCTCCAATAGAGATTATAAAATTGGCAAAGGCAATAAAGAGGGCATTGACAACCGTTCCAGATAAAATCAGGCCAGATGTGGTCACTCTCCCCTGCATAGAGGCAATGATTAGGACAAGAATCGTCGCTAGGATAGCCCCCACAAAGGCACCCAAGCCTACCACAGCCTTAAGGCCTAAAATGATGGCCAAGGTTGCTCCAAAAGTTGCCCCTGCCGAGATTCCCAGGATATAGGGTTCGGCAATCGGATTATTGACGGTTGACTGCATGACACTCCCAGACATGGAAAGACCTGCACCAACTATTAACCCTAGGAGAACCCTAGGAACTCGCATATTCCAGATAATAGCTTCAAGTGGCTTGGCTATGCTATGACTGGCAATCGGAAGCCCCAATTTACTGAAGATGACACCATAGGTATCACCTATATCTATAGTGACCGCCCCTAAAGACACTGCTACAAAAACTGACGCTACTAGTAAAACTAGAAGCAAACAGAGCAGGCTTAGGTAGCGGGAAAAAACAAGGTGTTTTGTTTTTTTAAAAGGCATTAGCACCTCCTTTCCACCTGTAATGTCAGAAAATTTTGACAATACCTTTCTAGTATAACATGCCTCAAAAATATGGGCAAGGTCATTTGAGGCTTACAAAGAAAAAAAGAGCAGTCACTTAACTACTCTTAGGAATTATAACTAACTAAAACAATGAAAATCAAGCTAGCTTAGGATTTCACTTTCTCCATACTGCTACCAGCAATTTTCATTGCAAGAAGAATTATCAACACCTTAATCACAAGGGATAACCAAAGGCTCTCCTCAGTTGATGACAGTTGCGATAAAGCATTGACTAGCGCATGAGTCATGACACAAAGCCAAAGGCTTCTGGTCTTGGTATAAATAGCGGATAAGATAAAACAGTTGCTTAATAAACCTAGCAAAAATGGCAATAAATGAATCGTGGCCAGAGAGCCATCAATGTAAAAATAGAGGATATGCCATAGTGACCACGCCAAAAATGTAAAGAGCGTGGACACTAGATAGGTCAACTTTTCTTGCAAAGCAGGCTGGAAAAAATAGCGCCAACCGATTTCTTCGATACCACCAAAGACAAGGGTTTTGCAAAATAAGATAATGGGGAGATACCAAGCCTGAATAATCATCCCTCCACTCAAGACCAGTGGTAAAAAATCCAAACCTAGAAAAATGAGGACTAAGAGATAGTTACTAAGAGGCTGTTTGACTTGGAAAAAATCTCTGACAAGTTGTTTAAAACTAGAGTGATGATAGCGGATGCTAACATAGCCTCCCCAAATGGCTGATGACAAGCCACCTAAGATAAGGGTAAAGAGGCCAATTGGAGTTCCATAATCAACCCTAACTCCTCCTGCTCTTAGCAACCAAACTAGGAGACTGACCAGTAAGATTTGTCCAAGGGTCCCCACTAGATAAAGCAACAAGGCTTGTTTTCTTTTCATATCTTGCTTCCTTTTTCTTGCCTATTTAAAACCTTCTTCTCACCTTAAGCTAGTCCATATCCACCCATTTGCCATTGTCCATGATAAAGGGTTTGGCTAGACCCGGTCCGGTATAATCCTTGTACTTGGTTGTGAGATACTTGTAGCAATCTTTCTTACTAGCAAATTTTATGGCTTGGTAGGGCTCTTCGAAGGTCAATTTTTCGACAAATAAGTATCCATCTGTCGTAGGTACCAGGACGCCAACGTGACCGACAAAAAGGGAATCTCCATCCAGATTATCGTGGACAACGACTGACAGCATGCGTGCCTTGTCATCAAAGGTGAATTGCTTGTAGTAATCCTCCATATGCTTGGCGTGAACCTTGACATCTTGGGTGGCGTCAGTCTTGACCCTTGAAAAAAGAATCTCAAAGTCTGCCTGATTCTTGGCATCAAAGAGCTTGCCCTTGTCAATGGCATCCTTATCTTGGAAAAGGAGCTCACTATCACTTTTGACTTGTGGAATCTTGATTTTGCCTTTCAGTAGCGTATAGGTGTTGATACGACAGTTGGTGCCGATAAAGTCACCATGCTTGGCTGTCCACAGGCTACTGATTTTTTCCACATCATAGTCTGTTTTGCTAAATGGTGCAAAATCCCCAGATAATCCAACAGAACCCACGGTATCATTGTAATCTCTAACCAGATTGATAAAGTTATCCACACTCCCCTTGTCTAAATGTTTCGAGAGAATGGAACGCACCTCATTAAGACTGGCCTTGCTATTTAGGTTGGAGTAGCTTGGTTTTTCCTCCTTTTTGGGGATATGTGTAAAAACTGCTAAACCAACGAGTAATAGGCTAGCGATAGATAGAAGAATTAGCGTCTGTTTTTTCAAATGTTTCATAGGCGCCTCCTTGGCTTCATTATACCAGATTTTGCTGACTACTCATTCTCAAGATACTTTTCCACAAAAAAAGCCTTGTTGCCAAGGCTTTAGAATAATTATTAATTAAGCTTAAATTCTCTACAATTACAAGAAAGGTACTATTACTTATCAAATTGTTGCCTCATCGTAGAGAAGAATCTAGATGATGCTTACGTAAAGCATGTAGGTGATAATTTCCTCCCAATTCTGTCCATTCAATATTGTGATAAAACCACCAAATATTGCGATATTCTTGATTACTTTGAACACCCCGAGACTCACTATAAGGTGAATAGCTAATAATTCCCGGAAAATCCTGGTCTGAAACCATAGAATCATTAGTGAAGTACATACAATGATTCAAAAAGTTACCGTCAGAATCTAACTCCAACCAATTAGATTTACAGAGACAATCAAGATTATTTTGACAAACTCCTTCGACCTTCACTGAACTTTCATCTTGTTTATCAGTCATTGCCCGAAATGCTTTTTCTTTCTTTAAAGAACTGATATTTACCAATATAACACCTGTATCAAAACTAAATTTTCCTTGTTTCAATGACATATTACTAACATGCTCTCTCACAGTAGCTACCGGATACTCTCCCATATCCATATCAAAAAGATCATCTAATTTTTTTGTAATAATTACATTTTGTCCGAGGTATAGTACTTTATCTTCCCCTACAAAATCTCTTATCACGGAGTACAAACTCTGAAAATCATAAATAATACACTCATGATTCAAATTACCATTATCAGGTATACGACAGTCTACAATCTCCGAGTCAAATTCCTCCAAACGTCTATCCATTAGTTGAAACCACTCACAGGGAAAATCATGATTTACAAGATAAAAGCGGAGTGAGCGATTATGAAAACAAATGGACTTAATAGTCGTTTGAATTTCGTACAGATTGCGAAAGTGGGATACCAAAATAATGGCTTTTTTATTGTCTTTATGCATCGGTGTAAGATAGTTTAATAAATCTCTCTTTTCTTTCATTTGGTAAAAGATGTGAGACTTTGGTAGCTTCCTATTTTCAATTTCTGAAATAAAGAAATTTAACGAATCCATATAACCTTTTTTATACGCCCTCAGTGGATATCCCAGAGTCGCCAACATTGATAATCGTTCCTCTTGAATTAAAAGACTCTCATTAAACCAGTCAACCGTCCAATTACGCGATAAACTCTCTCCTCGATGTCGATAAATATAAGATCCTTTATGGATATAGACTATTTTTTCTGATTTCAAGAAAACTTTCAAATTAAATAAGGCATCTTCCCCCGTCCTTGCCAATGGAAAGTGAAGATCATTAAGAATTTCTTTTCGATAAATTTTTGCCCAAGGAACAATTAAAGCGGCATTTTTCGACTCTCTAGAATCATTTAATAAGTTCATTACTGAATAATTGTCATAAATTTCTTCATAATAGTCATTTGACATATGGAAGTAAAAGTTAGAATCTTCATCATTGAAGCTGGTATAATTTTCAAAAACAATATCTGCTTGATATTCTTCAATTTTTTCATATAAGACTTCAACATAAGTCGGTTCAATCCAATCATCAGAGTCTATAAAAATAATATATTCAGAAGTAGCAAAGTCTAATCCTAAATTACGCGCTTCGGACACGCCTCCATTTTCCTTTTCTAGATAAACAATTCGGTTATCTCGTGCTTCATATTCCTGACAAATAGCACCAGAATTATCCGTCGAACCATCATTCACAATAATGACCTCGAACTGATTAAAAGTCTGTCCTAAAATACTATCCAGACATTGCCTTAAGTATTTTTCTACATTAAAGACTGGCACAATAATGCTAACGAGTTTTTTCATTTATAAATCTCCATCATAACTACAATTGGTTTTTATCTGCATAATCCTTTTTAAATAATGTCATGATTAATTTCATATCCATAAATATTAATGCTATCTAAAAATAGGTATTATTCATAAGATTTCATTAACTTCTCACTATACATATTTTCTAATCACTATTTACTCTATTATTACTAGTTACACTTGGTCTATCAATTACTAAGTATTCATTCAAAATTTCTTCAACTGCTATGAGGCGTAAACTATCACATAACCTATCACTGAAAGTTCCTTGCTCGCAAGTTTTATGACAAACAAAACACTTACTATCATTCATTATTGCATTTTACACTTTTTCCGAAGTCAAAGAAAAATATTACTAATACTCTTTGTGAACAGTACAATTAAAATGTTCGGAAATACTAGAGATATATGGGTAAGTTCATTTTAATAGTAAACTAGAACCAAGCCAAGAAGCTGGTTCCATTGAAATCTAAAAGGCGACACGTGTTCCATGAACTTGCTCAAGACCAGGTATGGCAAGAAATTGGTCACGATTAGCCAGGGAGATACCACCACCGGCTAAAATCTCCAACTGACCTTCTGCTAACCCAACCAATTCTGCATAACGTTTCAAGCGTGATTCTAAATCAGTCTCGGGAGTCCCAGCACGTGTGAGAAGACGCGTCACACCGTGGTCCTTAAGCCATTGGATAGCACTAGGTTGATCTGCTTTAGGAATCTGGTCAAAGGCCATATGCATGGTAACCTCTAAGCCTCGACAGGCATCTAGCAAGGCCTTTAGAGCCTCTGTATCGAGTTGATTTTCTGAAGTCAAAGCACCAAGTGCAAAGCCGTCAACACCCAAGTCACGCGCACATTTGATATCTTCTAGCATGATAGCCAATTCCTGCTGGCTATAGACAAAGTCGCCCCCTCGTGGACGGATCATCACAATCACCTTAGCCTGATAATCCTTGGCCAGCTCAACGGCTGCCTTTATGACACCATAAGAAGGCGTCGTGCCTCCAACAGCCAGATTATCACACAACTCCACGCGTTGAGCACCGGCTTTAAAAGCTTTTTCTAAGTTAGTGACATTCTCTGCACAAAATTCATAAATTGGCATACTGAACCTCCTATTAGTTGTAGTAGCGAGGGGATTACTACTTCTTCTTATGTGGAAAAAGGGGAAGGCCGAGCTTAGCAATCTTTTCTGCTGGGGTCTTCATGCCATCCTTGACCCATTTGGAAATTACTGAAACAATAGCCGAGCTCCAGAAGGAATTAAGGTAGCTACCGGAACCATTTGATGAGCTACCATTTCGTTTTTCCAAAAAATCATAAACAGCCTTGGTCAATACCTGCTCAAAATTATAATCAATGGCAAGACTGATGATTTTGGCTTCTTTTTTGACTTCTTTAAGGAGATAAACCCAGACTTGGTAAAGATCTGTCTTGAGATTATAGCCGTCCAAAGACTTGGTAATCTTTGCAATACTAGACTCAAAAATAGACTTCAAAATCTCTTCCTTGGACCCATAATTGCGATAAAAGGCAGCACGAGATACACCTGCACGCTCAACCAGTTCCGATATGGTAATCTTTTTAAAGTCTTTTTTCTCCAACAATTGCAGGAGAGAAATTTCGATGGATTCTCGTGTAATTGCCTTGTTTTCTTGGTTAAATCGTTTCAGATTTTCCAAGGATTTCTCTGAGATTTTTCTTTCTGCCATAACATTCACTTTCTATCTGTCACACCTGATGAGATCTACTATGATAGCAATACACTTCATGATAAAATTGTAAAAGAAGACAAAACACTTGTCAATGTACATTATGCAGATATGAGGTATAAACCTATGAAATAGAAAATTATTGCGGATTCAGGCTGTGACTACCGTTCTTTAGACAATCTGGCACCAGATACGGAGTTTGTCAGTGTCCCTTTGACTATCCAAGTGGGCGAAACCATTTACAGGGATGATGCCCAACTCAATATTGATCAAATGATGGAGGAGATGTATGCGACTACAACTGCTTCAAAATCTGCTTGTCCAAGTCCTGATGACTACATGAAGTCCTTTGAAGGGGCGGACAATATCGTCGTCGTGACGATTACTGGAACCCTTTCTGGTAGCTATAATAGTGCTGAAATCGCTAAGAAAATTTATCTTGAAGAGCATCCTGATACCAAGATTCACGTCATTGATAGCCTGTCAGCTGGTGGCGAGGTCGACCTGCTCGTTCGTAAGCTCAATCGCTTAGTTGCTGAAGGCCTTGATTTTAACCAAGTCCTTGATGCTATCACAGCTTACCAATCTAAGACTAAGTTGCTCTTTGTTTTAGCCAAAGTTGATAATTTGGTGAAAAATGGTCGTCTAAGTAAACTAGTTGGCACCGTTGTTGGACTCCTCAATATCCGTATGGTCGGTGAAGCTAGTATGACGGGTACCCTTGAGTTACTTCAAAAAGCTCGTGGTCAAAAGAAAGCTATCAAAGCTGCCTTTGATGAACTGATCAAGGCTGGTTATACAGGTGGACATATTACGATTGCCCACCGCAACAATGACAAATTTATCGAGCACTTCTCTGAATTGGTTCGTGAAAAATTTGCCCATGCAAGCATCGAAACCCTTCCAACTTCTGGACTTTGTAGTTTTTATGCCGAAGAAGGCGGACTCCTTATGGGATATGAAATTTAAGAAGACATCGAATAGAGGCTGTACTAGATGTTCAGTCTTTTTTAAATCCTACTCTGTTATTAGATAATCAGTAGAATAAAATTTTATAACGCCCTATTGTAAAATGAAGTGCAACACA
>NZ_KV832462.1:0-54924 GCF_001837455.1 Streptococcus sp. HMSC068F04 | reverse complement strand
AGCGAAACGGACTTAAAGTCACAAAATAAAGGTAAGTAGCATCGGCTACTTACCTTTTTTGTCAATGATGAAAACTTATAAAAAGTTTATGGATAGTGTAACAGTCACTCAATGTTCCTTTTTTTCACAACAGAAAGTACCATTCAATAATAAAAGGCACCACTAATCAGATTAAAGAGAACACTACTAAACCTATTTTCATATAATTACTATTTCTTTTTTAAAGCATTAATAATAGAACGTGTTGCTGATTTCGTTAAGCCTTGATTTTTAGGATGTGTCCTTAAATAGGAATGGACTTTGGTACCAGTATCTGAACGTGTGTAACCATTTGTATTAACAATCTTATTACTTAACAGTTTATCCAATAAATCCATTCTGCATCTCCTCACAATTAGTAATTAAAATTTATACTAAATGAATTCATTGTATCATAGTTACCATTCTGTATATTAGCAGTCCACCCAATATTTTCACCGCTCTTCATTTTATGCTTATAGTAGTTTGCTTTTTTTGCTTTTTCGTCTGATTCCTCAACTTTCTGTCCTGGATTAACTGCAACAAATTCTGATATAGATACTGACTGCTTTCCTTTCGGATCGATACTAGATTGTGACGAACTAAATGGTGTTGCTTCAATACTATTGTTAATTACAATAGTTGATTCAATATTAATTTCTTTATCCGTTAAGTTATCAATAATAATATTTCCACCAGTTCTTGTTATTTTAATATTTTTATCACTATATAGTTCTTCCGTTTTTGCTACTTTTTTTTTCGAACCCGTAATACTTTGTCCTACTTTTGACGTATTATTGCCATTAGTAGAATTTTCATTCGAAGAATCTCTAATAGCCAAAAAAATTATTAACAATGTAAATATAAATCCAAAAACTGCAAGTACATAAACGCTAACATTAAAAATTTACTTTAACATATCTTTTCCTTACCTTTATTTTTGAGTTTCAATTGTCACTTTTGCCTCGTGGTCCAAAGATTTAATCATTGTAGAGTAGTACTTCTCGGCTGACTCCTTTAATAATTTTTTATTGTCCTTTATAAAACCTTGTTGTTCCTTATTTGAAAAACCTTCTGCAACAGCCTCACCAGTATCTATGTCTTTAGTCGAATAACTAAGAATCCCTCCACTAGTATCGTAGAGTGTATAAGGTTTGTCTTTATCTAATTCAACACCAATAACTTCAAATTTGGGTAATGTAACTTGATAATTATGATTACCATTATCTTTAATGGTTACATCATTCTTAATACCGAATTTTGCCGTATAATTTAGAATAATGAGTGCTTTCTTTTCTGAACCAGGTATTACAAAGTTACTACCAAATAACTTTGTATTATTTTCTATTGACTTAACTTTTTGAATAGATGCATTGAGTAAAACTAACTCACTGACCTTTTCCAAAGATTTTACATTTACTATGATTTCTGTCTTTGGTTTTTGATTACCAGATGACTCACTCCCTTTATATACGCTAAGAAAAATGAATCCTACGACAATCACTAATAAAATCGCTAAAATACCATATATTATCTTTTTCATACTTTTTTCCTATTAACTCATTTCTTCAAAAACAACTGGATTAACAATCCTGCAATCACAATACCAGCTGCAATTAGGGGGTTCAACATTGCTATTCCTACAAGAAGTAGAATAGCCAAAATCCATAAAACTACTTTTAACATTATTTCTCCTTATCAAATAACAAAAGATTGTAATATTAAACCCAAGAAATCACTAACTAAAATTTAATTTTACACAAAAATTATATAGCGATATGAATGCGTTGTCAACGCTTTCTTGAAAATAGAATATATTTTTAACTATTTATCATATTATCATAATTTAAACAATTTTATCTCATTTTATATTTAAGAATAAATATAAAAGTCACAGCTATACACAAAGCAAGACTTTCCGCTGTGCTAAAAGTGAGAGAAGCACTATTGCTTCTCTCACTCGGAAGATTTGAGACCCAGGCTCAAATCTTAGGAATGGAATTCCGCTAGGAAGTCGCTTCCGTCCGTAGCACCCAAGGAAAGTCTTAAAATAATTTAGTCAAGAAACGACGGAGTCGGTCTCTCACGTCCGTCATCACTTAGCAAAGTACCAAGAAAGAACATAAAAAAGCAGAGATATTTAATATCTCTGCTTCATAAATAGGATTAGGAGGTTTTATGCTTTTTATTTAGCATCTTTTTCTTTGATAACCAAGACACCATCTTCCATATCAGCTTCTAGATGTTTAGCATCAAGGTTATCCAAGTGGAAGTCTGTGACTTTGTCACGGATTTGTTGTTCAACCACACGACGGAGTGGACGAACACCCATGACTTCGTCGTAGCCTTCTTCAGTCATGTATTCTTTAGCAGCTTCGCTAACTGCCAAGTCAATGTCTTTCTTAGAAAGAGTCTTGTTAACTTCAACCAACATAAGGTCTACAATCTTAGAAAGATCTTCTTTGCTCAAGTGTGAGAATTCGATAACAGCATTGAAACGGTTAAGGAATTCTGGACGGAAGTAAGGTTTCAAACGATCCATAAGTTCTGGTTTATCAGCATCTTCTGTCAAGTTAGCTTCATAGCCAAATCCTGCGTTTGAAGTTGCGATAATCACAGTATTCTTGAAGTTTACAGTGTTACCTTGACCATCAGTCAAACGACCATCATCCAAAACTTGGAGAAGAAGTGTGATAACTTGAGGGTCAGCCTTTTCAATTTCATCGAGAAGGACGATTGAGTAAGGGTTACGGCGAACACGTTCTGTCAAAGTATTGCTATTGTCATCATAACCAACATAACCAGCTGTTGTACCAATCAATTTAGAAACAGCTGTGCGGTCGCTGTATTCTGACATGTCCAAACGAATGATAGCATCTTTAGTTCCGAACATATCAAGAGCCAATTGTTTAGCCAACTCAGTTTTACCAACACCAGTAGGTCCTACAAAGAGGAAGCTACCAATTGGACGGTTACCTTCGTCAAATCCTGCACGGTTACGACGGATGGCACGTGCCACTGCTTCAACGGCCTTATCTTGACCGATAACCTTAGTTTGCAAACGGTGACCCATATCTTTCAAACGTTCGATATCAGTTGCACCCATTTGTGACACTGGAATACCAGTCATACGTTCTACAGATTCAGCTACATCGTTAACAGTTGCAGTGACTTTAAGGTCTTCTGTATGGTTAGCAATTTTCTTTTCAAGTTCTTCAATACGAACCTTAGCGTTTAGAGCTGCTTCGTAGTCTTCTTTGGCAGCTGCAGCTTCTTGTTTAGCTTTTTCTTCTTCGATTTCATGTTCAACAGCATTCACATCAGTCACTGGGTGTTGAGCAGCCAAGTGAGCAGCTGTTACATCGACAAGGTCGATAGCCTTATCTGGCAAGCTACGTTGTGGAATGTATTGGACAGAGAAATCTACTGCTGCTTTCAAGACATCATCTGGCAAGATAACATTGTGGTGTTTTTCATAAAGATCACGAATACCTTGGAGAATCTTGAAAGTATCTTCAGCAGAAGGAGCATTAACCTTAACTTCATTGAAACGACGAGCAAGAGCTGCGTTCTTCAAGATAGTGTTACGGTATTCATCTTGAGTTGTTGCACCAATCACTGTCAATTCACCACGTGAAAGAGCAGGTTTCAAGATATCAGCAAGACCTTTAGAGCCTTGGCCATCGCCAGTGCTTCCGGCACCAAGAATTTGGTGGATTTCATCGAAGAAGAGGATAATATTTCCAGCTTCTTTGACTTCATTTACCAAGTTTTGAATGTTTTCTTCAAAGCTACCACGGTATTGCGTACCAGCTTCAAGTCCAGAAATATCGATTGAGATGATTTCTTTGTTCTTGATAGCAGCTGGGACATCACCATTAACGATAGCTTGAGCCAAACCTTCAACTACAGCTGTTTTACCAACACCAGCGTCCCCGACAAGGACTGGGTTATTCTTAGTACGACGAGCCAAGATTTCGCAAGCTTCTTGGATTTCTTTGTTACGTCCGATAACAGGATCCAATTTACCTTCGCGAGCTTCTTCAGTCAAGTTACGACCAAGTTTAGCAAGGATACCATCTTGTTTAGGTCCTTTACCTTGATGTTGAGTTGGGTTCACTGCTTCACCTTCATTACCAGGCAATTGACCTGTTTGACGGTAGATAGCAAATTCTTCAGGTGTCACTTCACGACCGTTAATCATGTAGCGACGGTTTTCTGAACGGTAACCACCCATGTTACCCATCAATTGATTGAAAAGATCATCCATATTGTTAAAGTTGTTGTTCATATAATTACCTCGTTTTGTGTTTTCTTGTGAAATTTTTTAAGTGTTATTTTTTATGTTAATGTGTAAGTTTTGACTTTTACTGACCAAAACCCTAAAAATTTTTAGTAGCTTCAACTACTCTTCTAATAATTTCAGGTTTTGCTCTTGGTAGGAGACTGAGAACTCTCTCAGTCTTAAATAAATTATCATTTAGCATAAGAGCCACCTTCTTTCTGTGAATCTCTCAATATAGCTAACTTCCAAGTCCCTTTCGAAACTATAAACAGTTTTTTCAGAAAGAAACTTGAATATCAAGGAATTCTTTTTCCTTATAGTTTTATCATATACCTTTCATTTGATCAGGTCAAGAATTTAGTTTTGACTTTTACTGACCTTTCAGGTGAAAATTTTTGCAGACTAGCTGCAATCCTTTTTTATTGGTATATGGGCTATTGACACAGCCTTCATAAGGATTTCATTTCCTTATGTTTATATTGTACAACATTGGTCAGTAATAGTCAATAGTTTTTTTGACTTTCTTTGACCTTTGTTATCATTTTTTGTAGCCAAGTTATAATTACCTTTTTACAATAATCTAGCCAATGCTACAAAACTTATAAGGAAGATAAATCCTTATGTGACTATCATACACCATTAGTCAGTAAAGGTCAATAGTTTTATTTGATCTTTTTTGACCTTTTTAAGAATATTTTCCGAAAAGTAAAAAAGCCTACCAAGGGTAGACCTTCTATAAAACTATTTTACTCTAATTGGTATGCGTCCGAAGTTTTGTTCGGAAAGCTCGGGATTGCCTAATTGATAAACATTATCCGCTTGTTGTGTAAGCATATCCCAAGGCTCCCTTCCAATCCGAGCCACTATATCCACAGACTTTTTCACAGATTTGAGATGAGCTTGCCCTTTTTGAGAAAATCCAAGCACATGAATAGATTCAGGTAAAGGATTTTCCACAGCTCCAACTAGGATATAGGTCAAAATACGACGTAACCGTGCTTTTGTATAGCGTTTGGTCGCCACCTTATCCACTAGTTCCTCCACAGAAGAAACCTCACGGATAGCAGCTTTTAAACGACTGGCAATCTCTTCATTTACCTGGAAAACACTGGTCAAATCAGGATTTGTAAGAATCTGATAAACCAACAATTGGAAATAATTATCCCAAGTGACCTGTGGAGAAGTTTGAAAAAGTTTGCTATTGGGCATGAACTTATCCACAAAATCACTATCTTGCTTGTGGAGACGTAGACTGGTCGCTGAGGCGAAAGATACTTCCTTGTCTGAGGAATGATAGCCAGCCCCCTGTCTCTGGATAGGAGTCAACTTAATGCCCTTACCAGCACAAGCTTTGGCATAGGCTAATCCTAGAATATGGTTGGGGGTATTGCCAGTAAAGTCCACACTAGCAAACTTTTCCCACATTTTTTGCGTCTTCTGTGGATAAGACAAATCACTAGGCAAACTTTCCACAAAGGCTTCCATTTCCTCGGATTTTTCAGCATAAACATCTGCTATCGCCTGGTAGTCTAGGACTTCTTCCGTGCCAAAAGTAAGGCTATCAATTCCCAGTCGGGACAAGATATCGACGGCTCCAGCCGCAAAATAATCGGCAGACTGAACTGCCGTCAAGAAAGGCAACTCAACCACGAGGTCAGCCCCATTTTCCAAAGCCATCTGAGCTCTAGTCCACTTATCCACAATAGCTGGCTCGCCTCGCTGAACAAAGTTCCCAGACATAGCAACGATTTTTACGACTTCGGCATGATCTAGGAGATACTTGTGGCCGTTATGAAAAGGATTGAACTCAGCAATAATACCTGTAACTCTCATAGGTTCTTACTTTTGCGCCACAAAGAACCAACGTGCACTAGTTTCAGCCGGTTCCTTATCCTCGAAATCAGCGTAAAGTTTGAAAGATTTGAAGCCAGCTTGCTCCAACAAGATATCATAAGTCAAGACCTCATAGGTACGCTCCTCATGGACCTCATCATGTCGGCTAAAGCTTCCATCTTCCTCTTGGACAAAGAAGGTCAATTCATGGACGATAGAATGCGGTGCCTCATCCTCATAAGTATCCCAAAGCATAGCAAAGTCTTCTGCATTTTCATGGTAGGAATATCCAGGGAAAACCTCATCCGTCTGATAGGTTGAGTGCACATCAAAGATAAAGACGCCATCTTCATTGAGCGCATTGTAAACCTCTTTAAAGACGTCCCCAACCTCTACTTCGTCCTGCATATAGCAGATAGAATCTGAGTAGCAAGTCACAAAATCATACTTGCCAGCTTGTGATAAATCCAACATGTTACCTTCAATAAAATCAATTTTCTGTTTGGCGGAAGACGCACGCTTCTCCGCAATCTTCAACATGTCAGCACTCAAATCAAGTCCAGTCACATCGAATCCAGCTTGAGAAAAGCGTACAGACTGAATCCCAGTCCCACAAGCCAATTCAAGCAATTTCTTTTTGTCCTTAGTCTTTGGCAAATGACGGAGGGAAAAATCCGTCCACAAATCGTAAAGACTATCATCCATAACAGCGTCGTAGACCGCCGCAAAAGTTTCATAAGTAGCCATAATGATGATACCAAGTCCGCCCGTAATCGGAAAGAAAATTAGGGGAGTGAGACAGAACGAGTTTTCTTAGAAAAATCGTTCGTTGTCTCACCCCCGCAAGGCTGATTAGGTACTCTTCCGAGCTTAAAAAGCGAATGAAGAGTCCAATCAGCTACTGCGCCAAATAATAAATTTTAATATTAATAATTTAACATAGAGCTGTCTATTTTCCGACGATTACAGGACGAGTTCAAATCCTTTCTAAGATACAAAGAGCGTCAAAAGCATAGAGAAAATAGGAAACTTTCTGCCGTATCACCAGATACAAAGAAAGTTTATCTTTTTCTCACAGTTTTTGGTGCGTGTTCAGTTGACAAGCCAACTAAACTAAACACAAGGCTCTATCCTTCCTATTAAATCTTTAGTTTAAGCAACAAAACCCAGTTGTCGCCAACTGAGTTCAATTTTTATGCCAAATAAGCTGACACATCCACCATTGGTGCTTCATGCCAGAGTTTTTCAAGGTTATAGTGAGCACGTTCATCTTCTGTAAAGATGTGAACAACGACGTCGTTAAGATCCAAAAGAATCCACCCCCCCTTGTTGTCACCTTCCATGTGACTAGCGTCAAGGCCAGCTTCTTTCACTTTCTCACGGATGTTGTCAGCAATAGCTTCCAACTGACGGCTATTCATTGCACTCAAAATAACAAAGTAATCTGTTAGGCTTGTAAGACCGTACAAATCAAGGGCAACAATGTCTTCAGCTCGCTTTTCATCAGCAGCTTTGACAACCAATTCAAGTAATTCTTCTTTCATTTAATCCTCTTTCATTAAAAAATCGTTTTGTAATCTAAGACATCCGCAAAACGCTCATCCCAAATGTTCTCGTAAAATTCATTAATTGTTTCTGCCGGAATGTCATCTCCATCAAAGGTTGTAACAGCACCTTCAGGAATTACTAGCTTGTAGCCGTGTTCAAAAGCAACTTTAACGGATGTATCGACACAATATTCTGTTTGCATACCACACAAGACTAGTTGTTTAATTCCTTGTTGCTCCAAGTATTCTTTTAAACCTGTCTCTTTAAACATACTATTGTATTGCTTCTGAAATACCTTTTCATCAGGCTGTCTCTTTAATAGTGGCGATAATTGCCAATCTTCAGAGGTTAGAGCCTCATTCGTTTCAATATGTTGAATGTAGATGATTTCAATCTGCTGTTTTCTAGCCTGATTTTGTAAATAAGAGATTTTCTCTAACAGCTTTTTTGTTTCAAAACCTGTTTCTACTAAGATATTTTGCACATCAATAATGATAAAAGCTGTTTTCACTCACTGATCCTCTTTCAAGTACTTCACAAAAGCATTATAGGTTTCCAAGGTTTGCGGGAAAATAGGCAAGGCCTGATGAGCCAAGTGTTCTACAGTATGGACTGTCTCAAAAGCAACTGCCTTATCTAAGGATTGCTCTGCTACTTGTCTAGCTTCCTCTACCAAAGGGAAATTACGGTTATGCTCAATATAATCAGCCACATAGACAATCTTATCTAGGGTTGACATTTCATGGCTTCCGACGGTATGGATTTCAATACTGCGTAGAATTTCGGAATCAGTCAATCCCAAATCTTCTTGGATTTTATAAATCCCAACCATGCCATGCCAGACATTATTCCCCCATTGTTTCAATTCAGGATCAAGCTCATACTTATCGATAAGCTCCAAGAATTCCTGATCTGGAAGTTCCTTGGCATAATCATGAAGCAAACCAGCCAATCCGGCTTTCTCAGTATCATATCCGTACTTTTCAGCAAGAGCAATAGCAGCTCGCTCAACACCCAGGACATGATTAAAGCGTTTAGGGCTCATGACCGCTCGAATCTTTTCAAGAAGTTCTTCACGAGAATAGTCTAGGTATTTTTCATAGGTCATTTATAGAGCCCCGCTTTCTTGATGTAGGCAAGTACAGACTGTGGCACCATAAAGTTAGGTGTGCGATCCTTCTTAATGTAGGCTCTGACTGCACTTGAACTAATATCCATAAGGGGCACATCCACCCAAATAACTGGGTAAGAGGTTCCAGCCTTATACTTAGGACGCTGAACACCAACAAATTGGACCATCTCGATAAGTTCATCAATACGATGCCACTTAGGTAGGTATTCGACCATATCCGCTCCAATAATAAAGTAATAATCCGTATCAGGATTGGCTTCCGTCAAGAGCTTCATGGTGTCATAAGTATAACTGATTCCCTTACGTTCCAACTCAATGGTTTCGATGTCCAATCCTTCGATACCGTTAATAGCCAACATAAGCATATTAAGGCGGTGTTTTTCATCAATGGTCTCTTTTTTATCGACATGAGGTGGCTCATATTCAGGCATGAGAAGAACTTCATCGAGGCCTAACTGCTGACGCACCTGGTCAGCAACAACCAAGTGGGCATTATGAACAGGATTGAAATTTCCACCTAATATTCCCACTTGCTTACGGCCTGTATCTTTGATTTCTTCCTCTAGTTGAACCTTTGTAAATGGGGTTACGAGATCTAATGCCATGTACGTCTCCTCTATCTCAAGCATTATACAACTGACTTAAGGCTAGCTTTAATGCTTCGAAAGTGTTCCTATACCTTAGTTTGTCCTTCACCAAGCAAAATCAGCAACTATTTTTGGATTGCTTTGACCTTTGGTGACAACTTACGATTTTCTTTTTTAGCTGATTCTTTATAGAGAATCAAGATACGTCCAATCTTAAGGACTGTATCACAGCCAATTTCCTCTTCCAAGATTTCAGCAACCTCATGAATATCTTCCATAGTATTTTGGAGTAGGGTTACTTTAATCAATTCACGGGCATCAAGGGCGTTGCGAACGCTAGTTTTGATGTGGTCGTTAAGACCGTTTTTCCCGATTTGTACAATAGGTTTAAGTGTGTGTGCTTCCGATTTAAGAAAGGCACGTTGTTTTGATGTTAATGACATGTTTATTCCTTTTAATTTTTTTGCTGTTTTTCTAGGGTGATACGGACGCTAGCAAACCTTCGGTTTCATAGCTATTTTTTGAGCCTAGGGTCTCAAAAATTCCGAATCCAAGTAACATAAAATGTAACTTGGATTACTATCATAGCGAAAAACACATCGTTTGCTCCTGACGTAAATCTAGGCAAACTTCATGTTCATTGAAAAGACTCTTTTTATACTTTTAACTACTTTATTAAGTTTAAATAATCGCTTTTCGTACGACGACGCCAACACCTTCTGGTGCCCAGGCAGCAACGATGGTTGATTGGTCAGCTTTTCCTTGGACACGAATCCAACCTAATCCCGAGAAGACAATGTCTGTCTTATCTTTGACAGTAAATTCGTGACGAACAAGTTTTGGAAAATCAGCCAGATCCTTTGGTCCAGGGGGCATGAGAAGACTTCCAACATGCTTATCATAGAAGGCATCTGCACCTTCAAGTTTGGTACGATGAAGCTTCAAGTTATTATCAAAGAAGGCTGTAAAACCTTGCTTATTCCCATCAATAAAGTCAAATCGTCCAAGACCGCCTAGGAATAGAGTTTGGCCTGCATTTAACTGGTAAGTTTTTGGCTTAATTTCCTTCTTAGGACTAACGTACTTGAGATCCTTCGCTGACAGATAGTGTGCCATCTGGTGGCGGTGGATGATTCCTGGTGTATCAAAAATGTAAGTACCATCATCCAAAGGAATTTCAATCTTATCAAGGGTTGTTCCTGGGAAACGAGAAGTCGTGATAATATCTTTATCACCTGTAATTTCCTTGATAATCGCATTGATTAAGGTTGATTTACCAACATTCGTCACACCGACAACATAAACATCACGACCCTTACGGAGTTTTTCAATACGCTGAATCAACTCTTTAATGGCGTGATGATTTTGGGCAGACGTCAACATGACATCCACAGGACGCATGCCTTCTTCATGGGCACGTTCTGTCAACCATTGGGTTACCTTACCATCTTTAACTGATTTAGGTAGGATATCCTTTTTATTTCCGACCAAGAGCACATCATTCCCAGAAACAAAGCGTGACAAGCCTGGAATGATTGATCCATTAAAATCGAAAATATCAACAACATTGACAACGAGGGCATCACTGTCTCCAACTTCATGAAGCAATTTTAAAAATTCATCATCTGTGATGTGGACATCCACAATTTCATTGTAATGACGAAGGCGGAAACAACGTTGACAGTACAACTCACCTGTTTCTTCAGCTTTTTTTATAGAGCTAGCGGGTGTGTAACCAGCCTTTTCTTTATCTTCTGTTTGAATTTGGGCTCCACAGCCAATACAAAATAATTCTTCCATTAAATTCCTTTGTTAAAGGTCATTGGACCATATGCTTTTTCAATCTTTTTCCACATGCGACGCTCACGCCAACGATTAAACTTGGTTACCCAAGCATCTGATTGCACCAAGGGCTTAACCAAAATCGAGCGAATACCAGCTCGGTGGCTAGCTCTGATGTCAGTCATGAGCTGATCTCCAACCATAACAACCTCGTCACGGTTAAAGTGGTAACGCTCAATCGCTTCATTAATCCCTTTCGTAAAAGGTTTCATGGCACGACTCACGAAATCCACATGGAAATTGGCAACCGCACGTTCAACACGTTCATGTTTATTGTTAGAGACCACAACAACTGGAATGTCAGCCTCTGTCATCTCATCTAACCAAGCACGTAGCTCAGGAGTCCCATCAGGGTTATTCCAAGCAATCAAGGTATTATCTAAATCGACCAAGACAGCACGAATACCGTGTTCACGTAGTTGGTCAGGTTTCAAATCATAAACAGCCTCCACCATAAAATGGGGCCTGTAATCGTCTATACTCATTTTCTCTCCAAAATGTTAGTTTACCTCTTATTTTACCATATTTTTAAGGTTTATGTGTGGGACTTAAGTCCTATTTTTTAAGAACATCTTTGACACAACGGTATCGAAAAAGAGCCACAATCACTTGGGCTCTATCTTTATCTTTGAATTTTCTCTTGTTTTTTAAGGGCTACTAAATCCTTAAGCGAAATGAGGATAACGGCAAGAACAATTAAAATCATTCCAAGCACATCAATGGCAAAGAAGTGGTCACCCATGATTAAGACCGTTAAAATGACCGATGCCACAGGTTCTACCGAGGCCAGGAGACTTCCTTTTACAGCGCCAACCATGGTCGTCCCCTTAAGGAAAACGGTGTAGGCAAAGACTGTCCCGATGAAGACCAACCCAAAAAGTGCTAAAAGATTGCCACCAGTCAAGGGTAACTCATACTTCCAGGCTTGGATAGCAATTGGAAAAATCAGACCACCGAGTAACATTCCTAGACCGATGACAATCAGACTGCCCCACTTTTCAATAGCCTTAGCAGGCAGTAGGATATAGAGTGCATAGGTTACTGCCGAGAAGAGGCCCCAGAACAAACCAATAGGTGTGATGGCTAGCTCTGTCACCTGACCATGCGTTGCGATGATAAAAGTTCCCGCAATAGCCATGATAATCGCCACTAACTCTGAGACCGTTGGAAATCTGCGGTTCTTAGCACACACAAAAGCCAAGATAAGAACTGGCGTGACATACTGTAAGACTGTCGCAGTTCCAGCGTTGGTGTAGTGAATAGCACTGAGATAGGCATACTGATTCAAGACCAGACCAAAGAGAGCAAATAAGGCGATACTTACTAAGGTTTTCCTATCTTTAATGGCTTGTACTAATTTGTCTCGCTGCCTAAAAAAGACCGAAGCCGTTAGTAAAGTACCAGCTAGAATCAAACGTAAACTCGTCAAAAGATTGACATTAACCCCATGAGCCATCAGGTATTGGCCAGAAACCCCTGAGACTCCCCAGGCAATCCCAGCAGTTATGACCATCAGACTACCTTTAAGTTGTTTAGACATGTGTTTTCCTCGATTATGATAATGCCTATTTATTATAACATAGGGAATTGTATGTCAGACGATTACTTCAGAAAAATTAAACTGTTTTTCTTGAGGAATGCTCTATCCACCAACCGACAATCCAGCCAAGAACTAAAAGATAATTCTCAAAAGCTCCAACAGCATTAACAGAGTGATGGTATTGAAGATAGCTAAGGAAATGATTGGTTCCAATACCTAGGCCTCCCAGAATCAAAGCAATCAGAACTGCTCTCAGATAAAACCAATCGTACTTTAGGTTAACGGCAAGGAGGATGACCAGAACCGCCACATTCCAAATACCAATCTCCCTCTGCCATCCAACTGAAATACCGTAACCCGAATGACTTCCCATATAGGTGGGAAAGAATAGCTGAAAAATAATGGCACCAGTCATGGCGATGATGACTAGGATAAATAAGACTCTTAAGAATTTGTTCATTGGTTTGCTCCTGAAATCTTCTATAAAAATATTCCCAACTAGTCTAACACAAATATTGCAAAGAAAAAACCAACCTTTCGGCTGGTTGTTTATCTATTACTCTTCTTTCAACTTAGCCAATTCTTGAGCAAGTAGCTTGAGGGCTACTTGTGGGTTGGCTTGGCCTTTGGTTGCTTTCATGAGGAAGCCGGTGAAGGCCTTGTCAGCGTTACGTTTACCTGACTTGAAGTCGGCTACGGCTGCTTCATTGTCTGCAAAGACTTGGTGGATGATTGGGATCAAGACTTCAGGATCTGAAATTTGTACCAAACCAGCTTTTTCGACGTATTCACGCGCACCGCCACCGTTTTTCGCCAAGTGAACGAAGACTTTCTTGGCAATCTTAGATGAAATGGTTCCATCTTCGATGATGGCAATCATTTCGACCAAGTTTTCTGGTGTCAACTTGATTTCTTCAAGCGTTTTGCCTTCTGCGTTCAAGAATTGCGCGACTTCACCTTGGAGCCAGTTAGACACTTGTTTGGCATCGCCACCAAGGGCTACGGCTGCTTCAAAGAAGTCTGAAGTAACTTTCGTAGCTGTCAATTGGTTGGCATCATAGTCAGACAAACCAAGCTCTGCCACGTAGCGAGCACGACGGTCTTTTGGAAACTCTGGCAACTCAGTACGCATTTCCTCGATCCACTCATCTGAGATTTCAAACAATGGAAGGTCTGGTTCTGGGAAGTAACGGTAATCCGCTGCTCCTTCTTTGACACGCATAAGGATAGTGCTCTTATTAGCTTCATCATAACGGCGTGTTTCTTGACGAATGACACCACCTGAACGCAAGATTTTCGCTTGGCGTTGCACTTCGTATTCAAGACCTTTACGAACGTTTGAGAAAGAGTTCAAGTTTTTCAACTCAGTCTTGGTACCAAATTCCTCTTGACCGTATGGGCGAAGGGAAATGTTAGCATCCACACGCATAGATCCTTCTTCCATCTTGACGTCTGAAATACCAGTATACTGGATGACTTCTTTCAAAGCTGTCAAATAAGCGTAGGCTTCTTCAGGAGAACGCATATCTGCTTCAGATACGATTTCAATCAATGGAACCCCTTGACGGTTAAGGTCTACGTAAGAGAATCCATCTGTTCCGTGCGTGTTCTTACCGGCGTCTTCTTCCAAGTGGGCACGTTCAATCCCAATTTTCTTAGTTGAGCCATCTTCCAATTGCACTTCAATCCAACCGTTATATCCGATTGGCTCGTCAAATTGCGAAATTTGGTAGGCTTTTGGATTATCAGGGTAAAAATAGTTCTTACGGTCAAAGTGCATGTGCTGATGGATATCCATATTCAGCGCCAAAGCAGCCTTGATACCAGCATCCACAACACCCTTGTTCAAGACAGGAAGCACCCCTGGGAAAGACCAGTCAATCACATTAGTGTTGGCATTTTGCTCATTCCCAAAGTGAGCAGAGGTTGGTGAGAAAATTTTTGAGTTTGTATTCAATTCAACGTGGACTTCAAGTCCGATGACTGTTTCAAAGTTCATTAATTGTCACCTCCGAAAATAAGGGGTTGTTGCTTGTGGTAATCCGTCGTTGCTTCAAAGGCAGCTGCAGCTTGGTAGATGGTTTCTTCAGAATACTTAGGACCAATCAACTGCAAACCAACTGGAAGACCTTGCGCAAAACCTGCAGGAATCGAAATCCCTGGAAGACCTGCCAAGTTGACTGGAATGGTCAAGAGGTCAGCCAAGTACATGGCAACTGGATCATGGTTGAGCGAATCCAAATCAAAGGCTACACTTGGAGCTGTTGGTCCAAGGATAAGGTCGTAATCCGCAAAGACTTTTTCGAAGTCTTGGATAATGAGGGTACGGACTTGGCCAGCTTTCTTGTAGTAAGCATCGTAGTAACCAGATGACAAACTAAAGGTACCAAGCATGATACGGCGTTTGACCTCATCACCAAAGCCTTGGCTACGAGTGTTCACGTAGATATCATCCAAGTTTTTAGCATCTTCTGCACGGAAACCATAGCGAATCCCGTCGAAACGTTGCAAGTTTGAAGAAGCTTCAGATGAAGCGATGATGTAGTAAACAGCAACCCCGTATTTAGAGTGTGGAAGGCTAACTTCTTCGACAGTTGCTCCCAATTTTTCAAAGTGTTTAGCCGCATTGAGGATAGTTTCTTTGACTTCTGGGTCAATCCCTTCACCGAGGTATTCCTTAGGAAGGGCAATCTTCATACCTTTGATGTCTTGACCAATCTTAGAAGTAAAATCGGCTACGCGTACTGGTGCTGAAGTTGAATCCTTGGCATCTTCACTGGCAATGACATTAAGCAATTGGGCATTTTCCTTAACCGTTGGTGAGAAAGTACCAATTTGGTCGAGTGAGCTACCAAAGGCAATGAGACCAAAACGGGAAACCGTTCCATAAGTTGGTTTGAGACCAACAATCCCGTTGAAGGCAGCCGGTTGACGGATAGAACCACCTGTATCTGAACCAAGGGACAAACGGACTTGCCCTGAAGCGACAGAAGCTGCTGAACCACTAGAAGATCCACCAGGCACCTTGCTGTGGTCCCAAGCATTCTTGGTTGGTCCATAGTAAGAAGTTTCTCCAGATCCACCCATGGCAAATTCATCCATGTTGGTCTTCCCGATGACAATCATATCTTTGGCTTTGGCATTGGCAACAGCTGTCGCATCAAAGATTGGCTCGTAGTTGTAGAGCATTTTTGATGCCGCAGTAGTCAAGATGCCATCTGTTGAGATATTGTCTTTGACAGCGAGTGGAATCCCTGACAAGAGGTTATCTGCATCAATTCCCTTTTCATCAATGGCCTTGGCTTGCGCAAGAGCCACTTCTTCTGCCACTGTCACAAAGGCATTGACTGCTTCTTCACGCGCCTTGATATCGTAAAGCGTTGCTTGGGTCAATTCCGTTGCCGAAATTTCCTTAGAGACAAGGAGGTCGTGCAACTCTTCAATGGTTTTATTGTTGAATGACATTAGGCATCTCCTCCATCTTCTAGGATAGCTGGTACCTTGATGTAATAGTTATCTTTTTCAGGTACATTTTTAAACAAGCGGTCACGGTCAGTCCCTTTTTCAGCAACATCCGGACGCAATACGGTCTTGCGGTCAGCCATGGTCGTTGTTGGGGCAACACCTGTTGTGTCCACTTCTTCCAACAATTCCACCATGTCGACAATTTTAGACAAGGTTGTCGCAAACTCAGCTGTCTCTTCTGGAGAGAATTTCAATTTTGAAAGATTGGCAACGTGGGTTACCTCTTCTTGCGTAATTTTCATCTTGCTTCCTTTCGTGAAATGATGATTTTTCAATACCCTCTATTTTACCATAATTTAGCCTATTTTGCTTGGAGGATAAAAAAACTGTAGTAACTTTTTTGTCACTACAGTTTACAGAGATAGAGCTTTTTCAAAACACTTATCGTATGGCTATCAAGAGCTTTCTCCAAGCCTCTAGAATTACAGGTTTCAAATACTGTTTTGCCAGGTCGTATGAGACTTGGTGCATAGACTCAAGATCACTCTCTAAGGCAAATACAATTTTATCCGCCATCTGAGAAACAAGGAGGTCCTCATCCATAGTCTCGCTATAAGGAACCAGATAGCCATTCTCACCATCTTTGATAAAGGTTGGATTGCCATAACGGGCATCAAAACCAACCAGGGCTAAACCTGCTCCTACCGCTTCCATCAGAGTCAAACCAAAGGTCTCCCACTGAGAGGTGGTGACGTAAAGTTCATACTGCGGGTAAACTTCCTGCAAATCCGCATGTCCTCTAAGTTTGATATAATCATTCGCCCCAAGAGTATCAATCAGATCTTGTAGATTCTCTTGCTCCCCACCTTTACCGTAGATGTCATTAGTCGAGAACTCATAGACTATTCTACAGAGGCACCGTTACTTGCGATAACTTCTTTGTACCAGTTAAATGATTTCTTCTTAGAGCGTTTAAGGCTACCATTACCATCGTTGTCACGGTCCACATAGATAAAACCATAACGTTTCTTCATTTCACCAGTTCCAGCAGAAACAAGGTCAATACAGCCCCATGTTGTGTAGCCCCAAAGCTCTACACCATCTTCATTGATAGCATCACGCATGGCCTTGATGTGGGCTGCCAAGTAGTCGATACGGTAATCATCTTCAACATAACCATTTTCATCTGGAGTATCCACAGCACCGAGACCATTTTCAACGATAAACATCGGTTTTTGATAACGATTCCAAATGGCGTTAAGGGTAATACGAAGACCTAGTGGGTCAATTTGCCAACCCCATTCTGAAGCTTCCAAATATGGATTTTTAATAGAGGCAAAGATATTTCCTGCTGTCTTTTCATTAACTTCTGGATCACCTGAAGCCACACGACTTGCATAGTAAGAGAAAGAAACAAAATCAACAGTATGCTCTTTAAGAAGGGCCAAATCTTCTTCAGTCATCTCAATCTCAATGCCATCACGTTCCCACTGTTTCTTAGCATAATTTGGATACTCTCCACGAGCTTGAACATCAATAAAGAAATAACTACTACGGTCTTCTTGCATGGCTGCCCAGTAGTCACGTGGGTGGGCTGTATTTGGATAATATTGACCTGCTGCCAACATACAACCAACCTTATTTTCAGGATCAATCTCATGGGCCAACTTCGTCACCATAGCTGAAGCTACCAACTCATGGTGAGCTGCTTGGTATTTAACCTGCTCCTCATTCTCACCCTCTTCAAAGCAGAGTCCTGCTCCCATAAATGGTGCATGGAGAATCATATTGATTTCATTGAATGTGAGCCAGTACTTAACCAAACCTTTATAACGTGTGAAAAGGGTACGGCAAAGATTTTCATAGAAACCAAGCATCTTACGGTTACGCCAACCACCATACTCGGTAATCAAGTGCATGGGACAATCAAAGTGTGTGATTGTCACCAAAGGTTCAATACCATACTTATGACATTCCTTGAAGAGGTCCTCATAAAAGGCAAGCCCAGCTTCATTGGGCTCAGCCTCATCCCCCTTAGGAAAAATACGTGACCAAGCAATAGAAAGACGATAGGTCTTAAAGCCCATTTCACCAAAGAGAGCAATATCTTCCTTGTAACGATGGTACATGTCGATACTTTCCTTAGCTGGATAGAAATAGCCATCCTCAAAATCAAACATCTTACGACGTCCAGTGATAATTGAAAGGCGATCCTCACCAATTGGCACCACATCAACATTGGCTAGACCACGCCCATCAGCATCATAGGCCCCCTCACATTGGTTGGCTGCTGTCGCTCCACCCCACAAAAATCCATCAGGAAAAGTCATTTTTTTAGTCATTGTTCTACCTCTTTATGATTCAAGATTATTTCAGTAATAGTATATACTAATCTGGAATCGTTTTCTTATAGTAAACTACGAAAAACTGATACTATCCTATGATTCCAGACAAAAAAACGAGAGTAGGATGGATTCCCACTCTCGATTATATTTCATTTCCAATTTTCTTCTAAGAATTGGTGACGAATGGCACTACTCTGTGCATAACGTTCAGGATTAGTCTTATAAAATCCCTGGTGATAGGTTTCTGCTTCATAGAAAGTCTCTGCAGGTTCAATCTTCGTCACAATAGGACTGTCAAAACGTCCTGAGTTCTGAAGAGTTTCCTTAGACTGTTCAGCAATTTCCTTTTGACGCTCATCAAAATAATAAATCACAGGACGATAGTTATCGCCACGATCCTCAAATTGACCAAACGCATCCGTTGGATCTGTCTGAGCCCAATAAATCTCAACTAACTCAGAGAAAGAAATAATTTCTGGATCAAAAATAATTTCTACCGCCTCTGTATGACCCGTCGTTTTTCGACAAACCTCCTCATAAGATGGATTAGGTACATGTCCGCCTGTATAACCAGAACGAACAGATAAAATTCCAGGCTGTTCTTCAAAAGGCTGCACCATACACCAGAAACACCCTCCAGCAAAAATAGCTCTTTCCATAGCGTCCTCTCTTACCAAACCGGCTCATCCAAACCTTGAGACGATTTCTTGATGACTTCTTTCACTTCGTCAGTATGATAGGCTTTGATGACTTTCTTAATAGCATCAGCCTTATCTGATTTTTCCCAACCTTTTTGGGCAACAAGTAGGTTGTACCATTGCTTAGTATTTTTACTTGCAGGTTCCACGTAGATAGCTGTCTTAGGATCAATTCCAGCCTCTGTTACGAAGTCATTATTAATGATAGCCGCATCTACAGAATCTAGGTTAGCAGCTGTTTGAGCCGCATCAACTTCTTTGATATTTAGATTCTTCTTATTTTCACTGATATCAGTCAATTTAGCTTTATCGTCAGCATCGACACTAAGCTTAATCAAACCTGCAGACTGCAAGAGGTTTAGGGCACGACTTTCATTGACAGCATCATTTGGGATGGCAATCGTAGCACCATCTGGCAATTCTTTAATATCCTTGTATTTATTCTTACCACCCTGTGTTCCTGAGTAAACACGGAAAGCTGTAAAATAAGTCTCTGCAATTGGTACTAGGTCAGTCTTATGGTCCGCATTCCAGTTATCAAGGAAATTATAGTGTTGGAAAGCGTTGATATCAATCTCACCATTATTTAGAGCTACGTTAGGTTGAGAATAGTCCGTAAACTCACTAAACTTCAGCGTAATTCCTTCTTTTTTCAAAATTTCTTCAACCTTATCCCAGCGTGCTTGCTCAGACTCACTCTTAGCCATGGTTCCCACTCGTACCACTGTCTTATCCTTAGCAGCATCCTTGCCACAAGCCGCTAAAATCCCTACAGAAGCAATAGCAAGTGCTACGATACCTAATAAACGTTTCATCTTCATAATTGTCTCCTCTCAAATAAATAAGTGGTTCCAGTCTAACACGAAAAAACTTGCTTGACTAATTCATATTCTTAATCAATTGATAGGGAGGAGCTATCAAAAAAAGAGTAAGAACTAACTCTTACTCCACAATTGTTGCTCCAAGCACATTCTTAAAATGCCCGATAGCAAAGTCATGAGCTTCAGGCGTCAAGGAGGCTGTTGCACTTGCTACAACCTCGATATCATAGCCTAAATTATAGGCATCAATGGCTGTATGCAGCACACAAATATCTGTTAAAACTCCTGTCAAAACAACTGTCGTCACACGACGTTCACGCAAACGAATATCTAAATCCGTTCCCGAAAAGGCTGAATAGTGTCGCTTGTCCATCCAAAAGACACGATTATCATCCTTGATGGCATCATATACACCAGCTAACTTTCCATAAAGCTCTCGCCCAGATGTCCCTGCAATATTGTGCGGTGGAAAGAGCTTGGTTTCAGGATGGAAGGTATCTCCTTCATCATGTCGGTCCATAGCAACGAAGATATAATCCCCATTATCATAGGCCTCTTGAGTTACCTGGGCAATGCGGTCTTCAATGGCTTGGGCAGGCTTTCCAGCCGTCAACTTCCCATCATCTGCCACAAAATCATAAGAGTAATCAATTGATATCAATGCCTTTGTCATATTACTTTCTCCTTTTAAAAAAAGTGGGGCAGGTTCCTCCTACCTCACTTTCCTTCAGTATTCTTCTTATTCGTATTCTTTCAATTTATCGTAGATACCTTCGTTAAGGACTTTAAGATAAGTCCCTTTCATACCGAGTGAACGGCTCTCAATAATACCAGCTGATTCCAACTTACGAAGGGCATTAACGATAACTGAACGTGTGATTCCAATACGGTCAGCGATAACAGACGCTGTCAAGCGGCCTTCCAAACCGTCCAACTCATTCAAGATAGCTGAAACTGCCTTGATTTCCGAGTAAGACAAGGTATTAATAGCCATGTTAATAGCTGTCTGTTTACGAATTGTTTCTTCCAAGTTCTCTGTTTGAAGATTCAACAACTGCAACCCAACTACTGTAGAGGCAATCTCAACCAAGATAAGATCTTCATCTACAAAGTCATGATCGTTACGCCAAATGATGAAAGAACCAAGACGCATACCACCACCATAGATAGGGGCAATTGTAGTCAAACCATCTGGGAAGTCGTCTTTTGATTCCACAGGGAAAATGGTCAAGTCACTGTCAATACCAATGTTTTCTTGAGTGTCATAAACACGGCTGATACCACGTGTGTATTCTTCTGGAAGTTGTTTGGCTTCAAAAAACTCTTCCACACGATCAGTGTTGGTTTTGTACTTCATGGCAAAACCAAGGAGAGCACCACCACCATTAACGATAGCAGCGTTACAATCAATGATATCCGCCAATTGAGCAGCCATATTGTTATATGGAAGATCTCCTTCCAAGCTGTCTACTGAGCGTTGCAAGATAGATGTAATTTTACGTGTTTTAGCCAGCAAATTTGCCATATTTATTGTCTTCACTTTCTATTGTAATCATAATAATATCAAGCCTTGTACTAATCTTCTGCGTCAAGACCTACTAGCCCTATCATTATAGCACACTTAACCCAGAAATTGCAAACAATTGTCTGAAAATTATTTATTATTCTACTATTCATTATATTAAGTATATTATGGCATTTTTAGGAAAAACGTTCGGATTTTTCTAAAATACATCTCCCTTTTTAGAGACAATAAAAACTGGACAAGCCTTTTTGTCCAGTTTTTCAAGAAATTAACGCTTGTAATATGACAAGACTCGTTCGATTTTGTTACCGAGATCAGCCAACTCTTCCACACGAGGAAGGTAGACAATACGGAAGTGATCTGGTTCATTCCAGTTAAAGCCTTTACCTGGAACTAGGAGAACCTTCTCCTTCTTCAAGAGACGAAGACAGAATTCTTCATCATCTTCAATATCATACATATTACGGTCAATTTTAGGGAAGATATAGAGCCCTGCATCTGGTTTAACAGCTGAAAGCCCTGGAATAGCGTTTACGGTATTCGTGATAAACTCACGTTGTTCATAGATACGCCCGCCAGGAATCAAGAGCTCATCCACAGATTGGTAGCCACCAAGTGAAGTCTGAATAACGTGCTGAGAGAGCACATTAGCACAAAGACGCATGTTGGCCAACATATTAAGCCCTTCAATATAGCCTTTGACGTTCTTTTTAGGTCCAGAGAGAACCATCCAACCTACACGGAAACCACAGATGCGGTGAGACTTAGAAAGACCATTCATAGACACACAGAAAACATCTGGTGCAAGACTAGCAATCGCAGTATGCTTTTTACCATCCATAACCAAGCGGTCATAAATCTCATCCGCAAAGATAATCAAATCATTTTGTCGAGCAATATCCACAATCTGTTCAAGGACATCCTTAGGATAGAGTGAACCTGTAGGATTATTAGGATTGATGACTACAATTGCCTTAGTATTTGACGTAATCTTTGATTTGATATCATCAATATCTGGATACCAGTTAGATTTTTCATCACAGACATAGTGTACAGCATTACCGCCTGCTAGACTGACGCAGGCTGTCCAAAGAGGATAGTCAGGCATTGGGACCAAGACCTCATCTCCATCATCAAGCAAGGCCTGCATAGACATGGAAATCATCTCTGAAACACCATTACCAATATAAATATCATCAATATCTACATTTGGGAATCCCTTTAGCTGGCAGTACTGCATAATCGCCTTACGAGCTGAGAAAATCCCCTTACTATCCGAATACCCTTCACTGTTACGAACATTCATAATTAAATCACGAATGACTTCATCCGGTGCTGTAAAGCCAAATTCCGCAGGATTTCCTGTATTAAGACGAAGAATCTTTTCACCATTGGCAATCATACGGTTGGCTTCATCCAAAACTGGTCCACGAATATCATAGGCAACGTGATCCAACTTTGATGATTTATCAAATGTTTTCATAAGTTAATCCTTTCAAAAGATACTAAAAGCAGATACATCTAGCAGAAAATAAGAAAATTCAACACCTGATGGGGATTTCCACTTTTATTGACACCAACTTTAGGCTTGGCCATTTGGTATCATTTCTGAAGACTTGTCTTCCTCTTTTTTAATTATCATGTTTCTTACGAAGCTAATAACAGATTGTATTATACCTCTTTTTCAAGCAATCTTCAATTTTTAGATAATACTGAAATCTTCACATTACTAAGAGCATCCTAAAGTAAGCAGTCAAAAAAAGATTTCAGAAAATCTATAACAACGCTTTCATTTTTTAGATTAAAGGAGTATAATAAAGCTAAAGATAGGAGGTAGAGCTTATGTCTCAACAATATGAACGTATTATGGTAGCTATCGACGGTTCTTACGAATCAGAACTGGCCTTTATTAAAGGTGTGCACGTTGCAAAACGTAATAATGCTCAGTTACTATTGGTACACGTTATCGATACACGCGCCCTTCAAAGCGTTGCGACTTTCGACTCTTACATCTATGAAAAACTAGAAGACGAAGCTAAAGCTGTTTTGGCTGACTTTGAACGCCAAGCCAGAGAAGCTGGTTTAACCAAGATTCGCAAAGTTATTGAGTTCGGTAATCCTAAGAGCCTCTTGGCTGTTGATATCCCTGATAAGGAAAATGTTGACCTTATTATGGTTGGTGCCACAGGTCTCAATACTTTTGAACGCTTGCTTATTGGTTCATCTTCTGAATACATTCTCCGTCACGCAAAAGTTGACTTGCTCATTGTTCGTGACTCTGAAAAAACACTTTAGTCACCTCTCACAAAAGCACCTCTGGTGCTTTTCTCATATGAAAAAGAACCGAGATCCTAAATCTCAGTTCTTTTTTTGTTCTATTTTTCAGACTTTGCTGATTCAGACATTACTTCTGACTCTGAAGTTGACTGGCTTTCTTCGGCCAAGTCTTCACTAGCAGATTGACTTGAGGCACCTGCTTGCTCCAAAGCAAGGCTAGTTGAAAGGCTCTCACGTTCTGCTTCCTGACTAAGGCTAGCTTCAACAATCATGAGTTCCTTTTGACGTTCTGTTTCACGAAGATATTCACGTTCTTCAAATTCTTCCTGACGACGTCTTTCCTGCTCACGTCTTTGAGCTTTTTGACGCTCACGCTTAGCATGACGTTTTTGCGTCTCATCAATCAAGACCTTAGTGTTGTCTTTAATATGCATCCACTTAATAAGACGAACCAAGAGTCTCCATAAGAAGACAATAATTGACTCTGCAAAAAGAAGAATCTCAACCAGAATAACTCCCAACAAGCTCCAAGCCATGAAGAGTGTAATCAATAACTGTGTGAAAATCTTCTTCAAGTCACCCAAATGATTATTGTGAATATTAAGGGTTTCAAGGAAAAGATCTAAAATCCCTTGCAAGAGGTGTGATTTAACAGATTTGTCTCCCTCTAGGCTCAAGTCCGTCTGGACTTCTGCCGGAGTAACAACTGTCAAGTCCCCATCTTGGTAGACATCAATACGATCTCCTAATTTTATATCAAAATCAAAAAGCGTGCGATCTATTTTCTTAAGTCGCCCGTCAGGATGACTGAGATAAACAAAGTCATCATCAAATTTTAAAATACGAAACATAATTTACCTGCTCTTTATTGCTCCCTAAATAATAGCAAAGTTAAAAAGCTCTTGTCAAGAGCTTCTTTTTCAATCCAAGGTTTTGACACCGATACGATTTTTATACTCTTGATACGTTTCAGTGTGCATGAGAGCTTTGGCATTTTTAACCCGATCTGCAGTTGGTGGTTTGACCCCTTCCAAAGGATATGGAATACCGAGCTCACGCCATTTGAACTCACCCATTGTATGATAGGGAAGAATTTCAAATTTATCGACATTTTTCAAGGTCTTTACAAACTCACCAAGCTTAACCAAGTGTTCGTCAAAGTCTGTCAAACCAGGTACCAAAACATGGCGAATCCAGACTGGAACTTGTTTATCAGACAGATATTGAGCAAATTCCAAAATATTCTTATTAGGTTGACGGGTCACAAACTTGTGTTGTTCAGGATCAATCTCTTTGATGTCAAGTAGGACCAAGTCAGTAACAGCCAAAAGTTTGTCAACAACTTCATGATATTCAGGAGTATTGCGGTAAGCAAACCCACAAGTATCAAGCGTACAATGAATCCCTAGCTTCTTAGCCTCTGTAAAGAGGGCAGTGACAAAATCAATCTGAAGCATGGCCTCACCACCTGATACAGTGATACCACCATGCTCACCCCAGAAATGACGGAAACGAAGAGCCTCATCTAAGACATCTTCAACTGTACGTTCAACAGCCTTATTTGACTCCATAGCCCAAGTATCTGGGTTATGACAATATTGGCAACGCATCTTACAGCCTTGCATGAAAACAATAAAACGGATACCAGGACCATCTACGGATCCAAAACTTTCGGTTGAATGAACAAGTCCAGTCACCTGACTGTAATCAATTTCTGCCATGGCAGCCTCCTTGAAAACGCTTTTTACATGTTTTTATTATACCTCTTTTATCAGAAACATGCTCCATATCTGCCTGAATTCAGGCAAAGGTTATACTATAATACATCTGAAATTAAGGGAAATCTATACTATACCAGAAGAAAAACAAAAAAACTGGAAAAATCCAGTCTTTTATCATCTATATTATTAGGCACGTTTCTTAAGCCCCAAAAAGGCTGCAGCAGCAAGGAAGAATGTTCCTGCCATTGTCAAGATTACTGTTGATGCTTCACCAGTCTTAGGAAGTGTAACTTCCTTACCTTTAGCATCTTTACCAGTCAATGTACCGTCAGCGTTCACTTTGAATCCTACTGTTTCAGGAGCAACAACACTTGTTGTACCATCAGTGTTAGCGATAACAATTTGGCTATTTTGTGTAGACACAATTGTTTGGCCAGCTGCAGTGATAACTGGAGCTGTCGGTGTTACAGTAACAACAGGTTGTCCATTAACATTGACTGCTGGAGTTTCAGGGTTTTGAGGTGCTTCGCTTGTCCCTTTATCAGTTGCTGAAGCTGGGTCTTCCGGCTTATCGGCTGGTTTCTCAGTTGGTTTATCAGCTGGTTTTGTTGATGAATCAGCTGTTGGAGCCGGTGTCGCAGGTGTTTCTGGAGTTGCTGGTGTTGTTGGCTCAGCTGGTACTTCAGGAACTGTAGGTGTTGGTGTTGCTGGCGTTGCCGCACCTGTGTTTGAATCATTGCTACGAGCCAAGTCACCATCACTTGGGGCTGTTGAAGGACCAGTTACTGCACGATCTGTCGTTGGTTGTGTAAGAACAGCATCATTTGTCGCAATACCATCGTCCGCAAAAGAAGTTACTGGTACAAAAGCTCCTAGGGTAAGGGTGAGTAAAAGCAAGCTACTATATATAGATTTTTTAGAAGCCATCAAGATTCTCCTTTTTTTCATTTATCAGTTAATTTATATTCTACCATAAAAAAGTAATAAAAGACTGTTTTAATTAAAATCTTATTTATTTTTATTCTAAATCTATCAATACACTGAAAAATGTTAGATTATCTTCGAAATTATGGTTGTTTTTCTGACAAAGTCCGGTAGTTTTGATAGGTAAAAAAGGCTTTATGACGTGTTTTATAGACGTTTTCTAATCTTATTATTTTGATAAGCTGATATTCCAAGATAGATAAGAAAAAGCACTTTCACTCATAATGAGAGAAAGTGCCTAATTAGTAAATAGTCGCTTTTAAGTTCCAATATTTTCTAATAAAAACATGTAGAAAACTATTCTTCTGCCTCTTCTGGAGCTGCCGTGATGATTACCTTAAGTTTGGTTACACGACCATCCTTAACCTTATCATTGATAAATTCGAGGTGTTTGTCCTTGTTGATAACTGCATAGTGTTCCTTGACTTCTTGAGTTGGAATGGCTCCCACACCAGTCAAATAATAACCTGCGATAGTATCAACGTCATCACTCTCAAGTTCTGTATCAAAATGTTCATTGAAGTCGTTAAGAGTCATAGCTCCCTCGACAATATAGGTATTCTCACCAATTTCACGAACTTCCACACTAGATTTATCTGTTTCGTCGTCAATCTCACCAACGATTTCTTCCAAAAGGTCCTCGAAGGTAACAAGACCAGCAACGCCACCGTATTCATCAAGCAAGATAGCCATCTGATTATTGGTGTTACGAAAGGCTGCCAAGAGATCATCTACGAAGATAGTCTCAGGAACAAAGAGTGGTTCATTCATGATTCGACGAAGTTTGATATTTTCAAAACCAAGTTCAAAACCTGCTTTTAGAAGGTTTTTAGTATGAATGACACCGATAATCTTATCCTTGTCATCTTCGTAAACAGGAATACGAGAGAAACTTTCCTTGAGAATAGCTTGGATATTTTCTTGAGTGTTGTCTTCAATATCAATCATGAAGGCATCTGTACGAGGAACCATAACCTCACGCGCCATCAATTCATCAAGAGAGAATACCCCCTGGAGCATTTCAATTTCTTCAGCCTCAAGTGTATCCTCACTCTTTGTCAACATGTACTCAATCTCATCACGTGTCATCTGTTCATCTGCATCATCAAAGGTCGCAGGTGTCAAACGAGACAAAAGATTGGTTGACGCCGAAAGAATCCAAACAAAGGGACTAACAATCTTACCTGTAACAATAATGACAGGTGCCGAGTAGATGGCTAGATTTTCCTTGAGATTCATAGCGATACGTTTTGGATAAAGTTCCCCAAAAACGATAGAGATATAGGTCAAGACAACCAAAGAAATCATGCTACCCGCTGTCTTAGCCCAAGCTGCATGACCAAACCAAGTTGCTATCACTGCACCTAGTGACGCAGAGAGACTGGCCCCCTGTAAGAGGCTAATAAAGGTAATACCAACTTGGATAGTTGATAGGAAGTTGTTTGGATTTTCAAGAACCTTGAGTAGGCGAATAAATTTCTTATCGCCTTCTTCTGCCTTTTGCTCTACACGTGAGCGGTTAAGTGATACGAGAGCCATCTCAGATGCTGAGAAAAAGGCTGTAAGCAAGGTTAAAATTAGTAGTAAAATAGATTGAAATAATAAGGACTGACCACTCGAGTCTTCCATTTTTTCTTCTCCTCTAAAAAAAATTCTGACTTTTATTATACCATAATTTCCCAATAAAGGTGTCTATTTTATGCTATAATTAGAGTAATTTATCATCAAAGGAGAGACTTATGTCACTTATACGATTAGAAAATGTCAGTTTGGCCCGCCAAGGAAAAACACTTTTGTCTGGCCTTAACTGGACAGTTGAAAAAGGTCAAACTTGGGCTATCCTGGGACTTAACGGTGCTGGAAAATCAACCCTCTTGCGTTTGTTGACAGCTGAATTTTTCCCTTCTGAAGGGAAGGCTGAGATACTTGGCTACACCTTTGGTAATGGAGACATCACAGGTCTTCGTCAACACATCGGTATCGTCAGTTCCTTTATCACTGAGCGTCTGCCTCAACATATGACTGCTGAAAAAATCGTCCTTACGGGTAAGTACAAGAGTTCAATCCTCTACAAAGCCTATGGAGACAAAGAGCTACAAGAAGCCAAGGATATGCTGACTTCACTTGGTGCTGGAGATTTGATTGGTCGTAAATACCATGGTCTCTCTCAGGGAGAAAAGCAAATCTGTTTGATTGCTCGTAGTCTGATGGAAAATCCCGACATTATTATCCTTGACGAAGCAACTGTTGGCTTGGATCTCTTTGCCCGCGAAAAGCTCTTACGTCAGATTGACCGTATCACTTCACTTCCACATGCTCCACTGGTTCTTTACGTCACCCACCACGCTGAAGAAATCACTGAAAAAATGGACCACATTCTCCTACTCCGTCAAGGAAAAATCGTGGCACAAGGACCAAAAAATGATATCATCACACCGGAAGTTTTAGCTGACTTCTACCAAAATCCTGTTCAAATTATTCCAATTGATGACCATCGTTTTTACATTAACCCTCTTCTATAAAAATCGCCCAAAGAAACAAGTCCCCCAGACATTATCTGGGGGACTTGTTCTTTTATCACTACTCCTCTTTTATTTTCGATACGCCATACAAAATTAAGGCTGGAACGATAAGTTGTTCTATAAAAATATATGAACAAGAAGCCAAAATTTTTCTTGGCTTCTTTTTGTGATAACATTCATTGCTTAAGCTCGACCTCGAGCCAGATTAATCATATCATAGGTTAACGTGTTGCTAGTTTCTTTGAGAGAGTAATCCTCCAAAGTATTGACTTCCTTACGAAGCTGCTTGGCATAACGGCTAGAAATAAGTTCAGCCTGCTCGTACTCGTTGATAACCTTACGTTCCAAATAGTAACCTCGCAACATTTCATCAATATTGTCTGGATGAAGGTGGGTGATAACCCGCTCAACAAAGGCACCTGATTGAATAATCTCAGCCTCTTGAAGGCGACTGCGTTTCAGATAAGACAAGAGATCTGAGTGATAAACACCTTCCAAATTACTCAAGGCTTCCAAAATCTGCTCAGTATTTGTCAAATAGAGCTCAGTCATATGGTCGCGGTTTTCTTCCGTCAACCTAGGACCTCTTCTCGTTTCATCCTGATTAATACGAAACTTGAAAGTAAGAGCTAAGTGTAACAATCTACGAAGGCCACGCACAAAGACAGCTAGGGCATAAGAAAGGCTAGAGACAAATCCACGGTTGATACGACGTTCCAAGCCCTTGATATAACGTTGGTAGAGATTGTATTCGAGTTCTGAAATCTTACCCTTCTTGTAGGCATATTCCAGACCCTCACTCTCAATTTCCATAATCATGACTCGGATATTGGCCAACTCTTCTTTGACATCATTTGATTCCTGCTCCAAGATTAAATCTTCCAAGCGTTGATTATAATTGTCAATAGTTGCATAGATAGCTCCTTGATGTTTAGACTGCTTGAGGTCCTTCTCTAGCTCTCCAACCACATCATTGAGAATGGCAATCTGCATATAATGGTTGGTCGTGTGGGCTGGTCCAGTGGCTAGCTTAGGTAGGACTAAAATCCCTGTTAAGAAACTTAATAAAGTGACACCCGCTACCGTAAAGAGCAAGAGACTATGTTCCAAAGCCGTCATATTGGCAACTGGAAGCAAAAGGATAGTTGCAATGGAAACCGTTCCTTTAACACCTGAAAAGGTTAACAGAGTAGCACCCTTCCAGATTTTTTTTAGTGATCGTTTGGCCCTCCAAGCTCTTTGGACAAATACCGCACTAATCATAACAAAGCGAATGCCAAACATGGTCGCTGTTAAAAGGATGATAGCAAGAAGCATCCAGAGATTATCGTAAGTGCTACTACGCAGTACTGGGGCTGCTAGGGTTGGAAGTTCTGTTCCCAAGAGGAAGAAGACCATACCATTAAGCATGAAGGTAATGGTTCCCCAAATCGTATGAGAAACACTATCCAACTTGGCATCAAAAACGGTGATTTTTTTGAAACGACTGGCAAGCGAAATCCCTGCTACAACAACAGCAATAATTCCAGAAGCATGAATTTCCTCGGCTACAAAGTAAGAGGAAATCGGTAGTACCAACTCTAGTAAGAGAGCACCTGTGACATCTGCAGCATCCATATTGTCCAAAATGGTCAAAAAGAGGCGATTAAATAAGGCTGTAATCAATCCAACTAAAAAACCACCAAGCACAGAAATAAGCAAATTCCAGCTTGCTCCAAGGAGGGAGAAGGCACCTGTTGTCAATGCAGTCACTGCCACCTGAAAGGCGACCAAGCCAGAGGCATCGTTCAGAAGACCTTCCCCCTGCAAAATATAACTAATCCACTTTGGAAAACTGAAGCGTTTGGAAATAGCCGAATAGGCCACTAAATCCGTTGGCCCAAGAGCCGCCCCAATGGCTAGGCAGGCAGACAAAGGCACAGCAGCAGGCAAGACGGCCTTAGCAAGATAACCGATTCCCAAGGTAGACACAAAGATAACTGGAAAAATCAAAAATAGAATAAGTTTCCAGTTACGTAGAATACTGGTGATATCACTTTCTTCACCCTCCCGAAACAGCAAGGGAGCAATAATGAAAGCTAGGAAAAGTTCTGTTTCAAGCTCGAAAGCGCGTCCCTTCAAAAGAAAACCAATACCCACTCCAAAAATAATTTGAATCAAAGGTAGGGGAAGACGTGGAAAGACACGATTGATAACATTCGATAAAATCAAGCTAAAAAGAAGAACAAGCAAAGCTAATGATAAATGCATAGCTCCTCCTACCCTTCCTTATGACAACAGTTTGAGAATAGTTCTTTTTGCTTACTAATTTTTTTATCAATGGCAGTGACATCTTCTTTGGCCAAAAGTTTATGGCAACGTTCAACCTCAAGACTAGCTAACTTTTTCTTAATTTTAGCCGTTTTACGATTATCAACCTTTTTTAAAGTATCCTCGGCACTTTGCTTATCTATATATTTGGCCTGCATATCTGCAAGCTTCTCTTTAATATCTGTAATCATTGTAATTTCTCCAACATCACCAAAAATGGTGGGGTATTAATTTGATTAAGGGGTTGGTAAAGCATGGCTGTAAAATCACGCTGGTCCAAACCGATAACGTACTCAAGCACAGCATCCTTCTCCATATCGCCGCCATCATGACCATAGTAAATCATAATAGCTAAACGACCACCCACCTCTAAGCGGTCAAGAATTTTCTCAATGGCCTCAAGAGTCGTGTGGGGTTTGGTGATAACACTCTTATCTGCAGATGGCAGATAGCCCAGATTGAAAATAGCTGCACGAATCGGTTCCGTGACATAACGGTCCAGATTTTCATGACCATCTAAAATGAGTTCCGCATTTTCAATTTCCAAGTCCGACAAGCGTTGACGAGTCTTTTCGAGCGCCTGCTCCTGCACGTCAAAGGCATAAACCTTCTTGGCAAGACCAGCCAGAAAGGCTGTGTCATTACCGTTTCCCATGGTTGCATCGACAGCAACACTCTCATCATCCAGCACTTCTGCTAGAAAGTCATGAGACAGATGAATTGGTCGTTTAATCATGCTTTTTCCTCCTTCTCGTTAGCTACTTTGCACCCTTGCCATGAGTCACGACGTTCCATCTCTTTGTCAATAGCATTGAGGACTTCCCATTTGTTGAGACTCCACATAGGACCAATCAACATATCTCGCGGTGCATCACCTGTGATTCGATGAATGACGATATCCTCAGGGATGATTTCCAACTGGTCACAGATGATGGACACATACTCTTCCTGACTCAGCAATTTAAGACGACCCTCGTGGTAGTCCCTTTGCATACGCGTATTGGTCATCAGGTGGAGGAGGTGGAGTTTAATCCCCTGAATGTCATTGTCCGTCACACAACGGCGAACATTCTCCACCATCATCTCGTGGGTTTCCCCTGGCAGCCCATTAATCAGATGCGACACAATCTCAGCCTTTGGCGCACGCTCACGCACACGCTTAACCGTCTCCACATAAAGATCATAGCTGTGTGCTCGGTTAATGAGTTCTGACGTTTCTTCATAAGTCGTCTGCAAGCCAAGTTCAACGGTCACATGCATACGTTCTGTGAGTTCTGCCAGATAATCAATCACATCATCTGGCAAACAGTCTGGGCGGGTACCGATATTGATACCAACAACACCAGGCTCATTGATAGCCTGTTCGTAGCGTTCCTTGATAACTTCAAGCGGCGCGTGGGTATTGGTAAAGTTTTGAAAATAAACCAGATATTTCTGAACTTCTGGCCACTTGCGGTGCATGAAGTCAATCTCATGGTAAAACTGCTCACGAATCGGTGCCTCAGGAGCTACAATGGCGTCCCCAGACCCCGATACCGTACAAAAGGTACAGCCACCATGAGCCACTGTGCCATCACGGTTGGGACAATCAAAACCCGCATCTATTGGTAGTTTGAAAATCTTTTCGCCAAAAATTTCACGATAGTAATCATTGACTGTTCTATAACGTTTTTTCATAAAGACTATTATAACACTTTGACCTAAAAAAGAGAGTAAGACTCAGACAAAAATCATGGATTTCTGCCTGCCCTACTCTCTCTTCTTATTTAGTCTTTTTCAAATAATCAATGGCTTCTTGAGCTGTTTTAACAGGGACGATTTTCATCTTGGTTCCCAGTTTCTTGGCAGCTTCCTTGGCCTCTTGATAGTTAGTCTTGGCATCCGGATCAGCCTTTTTCATTTCCTTGGTTACCGGATTATTTGGTACAAAGAAAATGTCTGCACCACTATCAGCCGCTGATTTCACCTTAAGGTAGGCACCACCGATATCACCGACAGAACCATCCTTTTCAATGGTTCCTGTTCCAGCAATCTTACGACCAGCCTTAAGATTTTGACCAGACACCTGATCGTAAATAGCTAAGGTAAACATAAGACCCGCACTTGGGCCGCCAACACCATCAAGTTTAAACTTCACATTTTCAGGACTTTTGACCTCGGTATGATCTGTCAAACCGATACCAATACCATTTTTACCATTGGCAATCTTGATAATCTTACCAGTAGCAGTCTTTTCTTTGTCATCTGTCGTATAAGTGACCTTGACTTTTGAACCCAACTTAAGTCCCTGAACGTATTTAATCAAGTCAGCAGAATTATCAAAAGACTTGCCATTGACAGCTGTCACCGTGTCCGCAATATTGAGGACGCCCTTGAAGCTAGAATCGTCAGCCACCTGAAGCACATAGACACCCATATACTCCAAGCTAGCCTCCTTACCAGCCAGAGTCAAGCCCTGATAAATCGCTTGGTTTTGGGAAGTCTCCATGTAAAATTGGTTGATACGCATGAAATCTTCATCAGAGTAATTTCCAGTTGCCTCTTCAGCTGTTTGAAGCTTTGCAAAATCATTAAGCTGAGCATAGAGCATCAAGGCTAAAGTCGCCTTGGTTTGAGCTACCGCCACAAAATTGTAGGATCCTTTTGAATCATCAGCTTTCTTGTCTACAGTCAAGACTTCCTTGGTATCAAAAGCACCACCCGGAAGCTCAACATAATAATTATTTAGCGGGAAAAAGAGGGCAAATAGGAGGAAAAGTACCGTAAAAATACTTAACAACCACCACTTAATCCGCCAAAGTTTCCCTAATAGTGATTTAGATTCGTTCTTGTTTGCCACGCTTGGCCTCCACTTCCTTAACAACTGCTTGAGGAACATAAGAACTAATGTCTCCCTCAAAATAAATCAACTCACGCACACGACTTGAAGAGACTGGTGTTACCTCATGACTGGCAATCAAATAAACTGTTTCTAACTCAGGTGCCAACCCCTTATTGAAATAATCCATATTGGCTTCATAGTCGAAATCTGTCGCATTACGAAGGCCTCGAACCAAATAAGTCACCCCAAGATCTCTAGCGACATCTACAGCCAGACTATCGTGGGCCGTTATAATCTTGACATTGGGAAGATCTGCCACAACCTCTTCCAGGATACGCTTGCGAGTCTCCACATCCCAGAAGCCCTGCTTATTTTTATTATAAAAGAGACCGATATAAAGCTCATCAAAGAGCTTGCTGGCTCTGGCAATAATATCCATATGCCCATTAGTAATCGGATCAAAAGACCCCGTAAACATAGCAATCTTTGTCATAGCATTCCTTTCTACAACTTCCCTATCAAAGGCTAACGCACGTAAACGGTCACCTTACTGATACCATAGGTTTTCTGTTTCCAAATCCCAAAGTTTGAAATTTCTTCAGGCAGGTCCACAGCCTTATCAGTTTCACAAACCAACATAACTTCCTCAGCCAAGAGTCCTTGCTCCTCTAACTGAGTAATATTGGCCACAATCTGCTCTTTGGCATAAGGTGGATCTAAAAGCACCAAGTCAAACTTTCCTGTCAATTGTGTCAGCGCACGTACTGCATCCATCTTCAAAAGCTGGAACTGTTTCTCACTCTTGGTCATCTTGATATTTTCCTGGATAATGGCTTGTGCCCGACGGTCTTTTTCCACGAGGACAGCAGATGACATGCCACGACTAACTGCCTCAATGGCCAGACTACCGCTCCCAGAAAAAAGATCCAAAACACGCCCTCCATCAAAGAAAGGACCAATCATATTGAAAATGGCACCCTTGACCTTGTCCGTTGTTGGACGAGTCGTTTTGCCTTCTAACGTTTTAAGCGGACGTCCGCCAAATTCACCTGCTACAACACGCAAGTCGGTCACCTCGTTTTTACTGATTTTTAGTAAGACTTTTCTATTATAACAAAAAACACGCATAGATGTTGTTCCAAAGGGGACTAGACAAGCTAAATACGCCCAAGAGAACACAAAAAACTCGAGAAGCTCCCGAGTTTCCATTCATTTTACCTATCACCAAGTGCAGTCACGTAGTTGTAAGCTTCGATACCAGCTGTGGCACCGTCCCCTACGGCTGTTGTAATCTGGCGAAGGTCTTTCTGACGAACATCCCCAATGGCAAAGATACCAGGAATACGTGTCGCCATCTTATCATCTGTAATTACCCAGCCGTCTTGGTCAGTGATGTCGAGACCTGTCAAGTAATCTGAAACAGGATCAAGTCCCACATAAACGAAGACACCGCCAAATTCGTGGTTAGTCACCTCACCAGTTTTAACATTCTTGATATCAACACTGCGAACCTTGATGTCATCACCCTTGATTTCTTCGACGACTGAGTCCCAGATAAACTTGACTTTCTCATTGGCGAAGGCACGGTCTTGAAGAACCTTTTGGGCACGCAATTCATCACGACGGTGAACAATGGTCACGCTATTGGCAAAGCGTGTCAAATAAATTCCTTCTTCAACGGCAGAGTCTCCACCACCAACAACCAAGAGGTCTTGATTACGGAAGAAGGCCCCATCACAGACCGCACAGTAAGATACCCCACGACTGTTGTACTCTTCTTCGCCAGCAACACCGATGTGGCGATGTTTGGCACCAGTCGCAATGATCACTGTCTTGGTTTGGTACTCCTCATCACCAGTTTTGACAACCTTATAGTCACCCTTGTCTTCGATACCAGACACGATACCATAAAGATTTTCAACGCCCAATTTTTCCAAAGGTTCGAACATCTTCATTGACAATTCTGGACCAGAAATACTTTCAAAACCAGGGTAATTTTCAATATCAGACGTGTTATTCATCTGTCCACCAGGAGCGCCTTGCTCCAAAGTTGCCACTTTAAGGTTGGCACGTGCTGCATAGAGTGCTGCAGTCATCCCCGCAGGACCAGCTCCAATAACAATTGTATCGTACATGAGTAACTCCTTATATGATTTTCTTGTAGAGATATCTTACACCTAATGTGCCAACAAAGCTAGAATTATGCATTCAGCACGATAAGAATCGCCATAAAAGCAAATGCCAAAACTGGAATCGAAACCATTGACATCATAATAGCATCATAGAGGGCACCTTGACGCTCCTTAACAGTTTTGTCTGCACGACGTAAGGCACGCCATCCAAGCCAAACGGCACCAATCACCAAGCACACAAAGAAAGCAATCACAAGGCCTAAGAGGTAAAATTTAAAAATATTTAATAACATAAATCATCCTAAAGTGAGAAATAGAAAAGGCTGAGATAACATTCTCCAACCTCTAAATTCGACTAGTAATAACTGCACGATGCAGTCTCTGATTGGACTATAGTCGCCTTTGAAACATTCAAAAGTTCCTAATCATCCTTGTGGGACTTTGACTATGGACTAAAATGTCGTCCACTCCCACTACCTTTTCTATTGTAACAAAAATCCCATCTTAAAGATATTGTTTTGAATAAGAAGCGAAAAATTCTTTTGTTCGTTCTTCTTTTGGATGGTTAAAGACTTCGTCAGGTGTTCCTTGTTCAAGGATACGACCTTTTTCAAGGAAGAGCACCTTGTCAGCCACTTGATAAACAAAGTTCATGTCGTGACTGACCAAAATCATAGTTTGACCTGACTTAGCTGCATCAGCGATTGATTTTTCAACCTCACCAACCAACTCAGGGTCAAGAGCAGATGTTGGTTCGTCAAGCAAGAGCACATCAGGCTTCATTGCAAGGGCACGAGCCAAGGCCACACGTTGCTTTTGACCACCCGACAAGTGACGTGGGTAGTGATTTTCACGATTAGAAAGCCCAACCTTAGCGAGCTCTTCTTTCGCAATCTTAGTAGCTTCTTCGTCAGAAAGTTTCTTAACAATCTTAAGACCTTCCTTAACATTATCCAAGGCTGTACGACGTTCAAAGAGGTTGAACTGTTGGAACACCATGGCCAACTTACGACGAAGGGTAAGAATTTGTTCTTTAGTGATAGTCTTGAAGTCTACTTTAAAATCATCAATGGTAATGGTACCAGAATCAGGTTGTTCCAAATAGTTTAAGCTACGAAGAATTGTTGATTTCCCTGCACCAGAGGCACCAACAAGAGCTACAACTTCACCCTTTTCAATGTCAATATCAATACCATCGAGAACCTTTTGACCTGAAAATTCCTTGGTCAAATTTTTGATACTAATCATTAGCGGTCACCTCCAATTCCAGAAATGTCAGTCACTTCAGGAGCATTAATAGCCATGTGATTTTCAACTGAACGACCAATATACTCAATCAAGATTGAGATTACCCAGTATACAAGGGCAACTGAGATATAACGTTCAAAGTAACGGTAGTCAGCACCACCCAAGATTTGAGCCTGAGCATACATTTCGACGATACCAGCACTAAAGGCAAGTGATGTTCCCTTAGTCAAACCAATCAAACTGTTAATCAAACTTGGTGTCGCAATAACTGCCGCATTTGGAATAATGACACGACGGTAAACCTGTGCTGATGTCATCCCAAGAGAACGGGCAGCTTCGATTTCTCCGGCATCAACAGCCTGAATCGCTGCACGAATGGTTTCACTCATGTAAGCCGCTTCGTTAAAGGCAAAGGCTGTAATGGCGAAGATAGCTGGTGGAATCTCATTAATATTCCAATCCAAACCAAACTCACCATTCAAATAACGAAGGAAGAGTGGAATACCATAGTAAGTCAACATGAGTTGTACAAGGATTGGTGTCCCACGCAAGAAGCTCACAAAAACTGCTTGAATTGGATAAAGGATACGTACTCGATTGATCTTAACGACCGCAAAGACAAGGGCCAAAATCAAACCGAAGAAAGCACCTGCAATGGTCAATCCCAAAGTCAAAGGCAAGCGTTCCACAATCTTAGGAACAGCATCAAAGACTGCCTTCCATGAGAAGAGCTTACCAGCTGGCATCCAAGATGAGATCCACTTGAAGACAATCGTAACCAGTTGCAAAATATAACCCCAAAGAATTTCTACTAGCCAAGACAAGGGAATGGCTAAAGCAACTGCTACTGCCAAACCAACCAGACCAATGATAACTTGGAGATACCAAGGTGACCGATTAAATGCTTCTATACTCTTTTTCACAATGTCGCCCTTTCTTTCTAAAAAAGTAGGTTAGCCTAGTGCTAACCATTCAAATATCTTATCATAATTTTATAGTATTCATTTTAGCACGACTCAGAAAGTCTGTGAAATAGTCTTTTCTTATCATAGTGATAAGAAAATCGTATCACTGATAGTAATACCTTGTTAAGACCAAAAAGATTTGAACTCATTCCTTATTTAACGAACAAAGTGAGCATAAACCGAGGCTTTCCGGCGTGAGAAAAACACCTGAAACTTTAAAGTTTCAGGTGTTCGGAAGTTTTGAGACCTTAGGCTCAAAACTTAGTCATGGAACTTCGAAGAAGGTCGCTGACGTCCGTCATCACCTCAGGAAAGCCTCAAAAGAAAGCTTTGTGTTTAATCCACAGCTGAGATGGCAGTCTCAACTTTTAACAGTCTTATTTCAAATCACTGACGTAATCGTCACCGAAATATTCCTTGCTGAGTTTGGCAAGGGTTCCATCCTTCTTAAGCTCTTTGATACGCTTATTAACAAAAGTCTTGAGTTCCTTACCTTGCTTATCATTTGAGAATAGAAGATATTCAAGACCATCAGTCTTCATACCGATATCGTCTTTAATCTTGTTTACAGCTAGCTTATAGCCTTGATCTTTAACAATGTACTCAGACGAAATGGCATCGTAAAGGATAAAGTCAATCTTTCCTTCTTGAATGTGTTGAATACGTGTTGAAAGACCAGTTGAGCTAGAAGCATAGTTGATAGTAATTGGTGTCTTGTCCGCATTGGCATGGTTCCAATTTTCAAGCAACTGAGCATAGTTAGAGCCAGGAAGCACCTCTGTTGTCTTACCAGACAAATCATCTAGGCTAGTATACTTGGTACCCTCAGCACTAGTGATGGCATAGTTAGAACGTGAAATCGGATCTGAGAAACCATATTTCTGCGCACGTTCTTCATTGTAGTTGAAGTCGTTAGCCGCAATCTGATAACGTCCAGAATCCACCCCTGTCAAGATGGAATCAAAAGGTGTCGTTACAAACTTGACCTCATATTTGTCCGAATCCTTGAAAATAGCCTTGACCAAATCAATATCATAACCCTTGAAGTCATCACCCTTTTTGAAAGTGAAAGGCGCCGTATCAGAGTCTGTCGCAACAGTAATCGTCTGCTTCTCACCAGATGCCTTATTGTCACTCTTGTTCCCACAAGCAGCCAAAGTCAAAACCGACAAGCCAAGAATCCCTAAACCTGCAAGCCATTTTTTCATATCTATAATCCTCGATACTTTCATTAATAGTTAGTGATAACAGTTTACCATCTTCATCCAAACTCGTCTAATAATAAAATCCTAAGAAGTGATAGATAAAGGTTATAGGGGAATTGATACAACGAACAATAAGAAAAGAGCTGCCACTGGTGTGACAACTCTTCTCGTCCAAAAAAGCTTTCCGTACATGTTTAACATCAAAGACAATAAAACTCTATTTTTCCTTACTTGATGACTTACTGCTTGAATCGCTACTGTCTTCAGGTTGATAATCTGATAAATTCTTATGGATGCGTTCAGCGTAAACAGCTCTGCTTCCTGATTCATCATGGTCAACCAAGGCTTCGGCAAGCTCTTTATAATCTTCTACAGAAATCGTCCAGTTACCCCCATCATCTTTGGTTAGCTTGAAGGTCTTTTCTAGATTATCAGCACCTGTCAAAGGTGTATAGGCCATTTCTTTATCAATATCCTTAAATTGTGTCAAATCTCCGTTAAAGTTTTCACCATAAAGGAATTTCGTTGTGAGATCTTTGGCTTTACCTTTTTCCACATCGTTGTTATCAGCTTGATTCCATTGTTTCAACTTGTCAATGTCGTTGTCATAGAGACTCATAAGGAGAGTACGAACAGCAGCTGCAGCACCATAGGCACTAACAGAACGTGAAGTAAAGGTAACTGTCGCTTCATTTCCTTTAACTTTGACATCTTTCAGCTTATAGTCCTGAATCTTACCAATCATATTACGACGGACCTTGAGAAACTTAGAAAGCACTTGGGTTGGTGTCTTGGCATCGTAGCCTTCAATGTATTTAAACGTATACTTGTCTTCCGGTGTATACCCCTTTTCCTCGATAGTATCTGCAACTTGTTTTTCAAAGACTTTCGTTTCAGTCCAGGTCTCGTAATTTTCACCGTATAGTTTTGAAAAACCGTTACTAGATTTTCCAAGCATAGTATCAATTAAAACTGTCGCATCAGCCTTGGCACGTTCTGTCGGAGTTGGTGTCGCTTTTTTCTTCTCAGCTGGTTTATTGGAAGCACAAGCTACGAGAACCAAGCAAGCTGCCAGAATCAGTCCTAGATAGGTAAGAACTTTTTTCATTAAGATTATTCCCTCATTTCTTTTAGTTACTATTTAAGATAGCATAGGTCTGATGATTCTTCAAGGTCACTTTTCAAAAGAAAAAATCAAAACTCTACTATTATAATGACTCCAAATCATCTAGGTCCAATTGCCTGCCTTCTTGATCTTCCAGACCCGTCAGCGTCACACCGAGTAGGCGAACACCACTGCTATTTTCCTCTAATTGATCAAAAATGGTATGGGCAATCCTTTCGATGGTGTCGAAATCCTGAGTCGATTTGTCCAAGGTCATACGCTTGGTTAAGGTCGAGAAATCCGAATAACGGACCTTGATGACAATAATTCGACCGACTTTTTTATTTTTCTGAGCACTTTCAGCTACCCGCCTAGCATTCTTAGTCAACTCAGCCTTGATATCATCTTCATTATAAAGAAGCTTGCCGTAGGTTCGCTCACTTCCAATAGATTTACGGACACGATTGGGCCTAACAGGACTATTGGAAATCCCTCTAGCCTTTCGAAAGAGATCAAATCCAAAACGTCCAAAACGATCAATCAGCGTCATCTCAGGAATCTTCAGAAGATCGGCACCGGTGTATATTTCCATGTCATGAAGACGTTCAACTGACTTTTTACCTACCCCATGAAACTTTTCAATAGGTAGCTTTCCCAAAAATTCCTGAGCTTCCTCTGGAAGCACCACCGTCAAACCAGCAGGCTTTTGAAAATCAGAGGCTAGTTTGGCGATAAATTTATTGTAGGAAACCCCTGCTGAACAAGTCAGGTGAAGTTCCTGCCAGATATCATACTGGATAAGTTTGGCTACCTTAACCGCCGATTTGATACCAAGCTTATTTATCGTCACATCAAGATAGGCTTCGTCGATAGACATAGGCTCTACCAAGTCGGTGTAGCGTTTAAAAATCTCACGAATTTGCATCCCTACCTCTCGGTAATGGCTATAATTTCCTGAGATAAAGACAGCATTAGGACAACGTTCATAGGCTTCCTTAGAAGACATGGCTGAATGGACACCATATTTTCTAGCCTCGTAATTACAGGTTGATACCACACCACGTCCCCCAGTTTTTCTAGGATCGTGACCGATAATAACCGGTTTGTCCTTAAGACTGGGGTCATCCCTCATCTCGACCTGAGCAAAAAAGGCGTCCATGTCAATATGGATGATTTTCCGACTGGTATCATTTATTAGAGGAAACTCTAACATGGCTCCCTGCCTCCTTTCTCAGATTTATCTCATTGTAAAGCTTTTCACATAAAACTTTGGGACTACAAAGCATTCTCCCCTTATGATACCAAAATCTATCAAAAAACAGAAATTTATAATACAGATTTGTCGTTTTCGAAACTGTATTATAAAAGAATGTCTCTAAAAACGCAGTTTTAAAGTTGTGTAAGCGGTTACTGTGTGATAGAATACTTCTAGAGAATGTAACAGATGATTTTGTTACTAGAATTATAGGAGATCCAAACTATGGCAACGGTTAAAACTAACACAGATGTTTTTGAAAAAGCGTGGGAAGGCTTTAAAGGAACTGACTGGAAAGAAAAAGCTAGCGTTTCACGTTTCGTTCAAGCAAACTACACACCTTATGATGGTGACGAAAGCTTCCTTGCAGGACCAACTGAACGCTCTCTAAAAATTAAAAAAATCGTAGATGAAACTAAAGCAGGCTATGAAGCTGAAGGACGCTTCCCAATGGATACTCGTCCAACTTCAATCGCTGACATTGACGCAGGATACATTTCAAAAGAAGATGAACTTATCTATGGTATCCAAAATGATGAGCTCTTCAAATTGAACTTCATGCCTAAAGGTGGTATCCGTATGGCGGAAACTGCTTTGAAAGAACACGGTTATGAACCAGACCCAGCTGTACACGAAATTTTCACAAAATACGTGACTACAGTTAACGATGGTATCTTCCGTGCTTACACTTCAAACATCCGTCGTGCACGTCACGCTCACACAGTTACTGGTCTTCCAGATGCTTACTCACGTGGACGTATCATCGGGGTTTACGCTCGTCTTGCCCTTTACGGTGCTGACTACTTGATGCAAGAAAAAGTTAACGACTGGAATGCTATCAAAGAAATCGACGAAGAAACTATCCGTCTTCGTGAAGAAGTTAACCTTCAATACCAAGCACTTCAAGACGTTGTTCGCCTTGGTGACCTTTACGGTGTAGATGTTCGTCGTCCAGCCTTCGATACTAAAGAAGCTATCCAATGGACAAACATCGCCTTCATGGCAGTATGTCGTGTAATCAACGGTGCCGCTACTTCACTTGGTCGTGTGCCAATCGTCCTTGACGTATACGCAGAACGTGACCTTGCTCGTGGTACTTACACTGAATCAGAAATCCAAGAATTCGTTGATGATTTCGTTATGAAACTTCGTACAGTTAAGTTTGCTCGTACAAAAGCTTACGACCAATTGTACTCAGGTGACCCAACATTCATCACAACTTCTATGGCTGGTATGGGTGCTGACGGACGTCACCGTGTTACCAAGATGGACTACCGTTTCTTGAACACTCTTGACAACATCGGTAACTCTCCAGAACCAAACTTGACAGTTCTTTGGACTGACAAATTGCCTTACTCATTCCGTCGCTACTGTATGCACATGAGCCACAAACACTCTTCTATCCAATACGAAGGTGTAACTACTATGGCTAAAGACGGATACGGTGAAATGAGCTGTATCTCATGTTGTGTATCACCACTTGACCCAGAAAACGAAGAACAACGTCACAACATCCAATACTTCGGTGCTCGTGTTAACGTGCTTAAAGCCCTTCTTACTGGTTTGAACGGTGGTTACGACGATGTTCATAAAGACTATAAAGTATTTGACATCGAACCAGTCCGTGATGAAGTTCTTGACTTTGACACTGTTAAAGCTAACTTTGAAAAATCTCTTGACTGGTTGACTGACACTTACGTAGATGCCCTTAACATCATCCACTACATGACTGATAAGTACAACTACGAAGCTGTTCAAATGGCCTTCTTGCCAACTAAACAACGTGCTAACATGGGATTTGGTATCTGTGGTTTCGCAAATACTGTTGATACATTGTCAGCAATCAAATACGCTACAGTTAAACCGATCCGTGACGAAGATGGCTACATCTACGACTACGAAACAATCGGTGAATACCCACGTTGGGGTGAAGATGACCCACGTTCAAACGAATTGGCAGAATGGTTGATTGAAGCTTACACTACTCGTCTTCGTAGCCACAAACTCTACAAAGATGCAGAAGCTACAGTTTCACTTCTTACAATCACTTCTAACGTTGCTTACTCTAAACAAACTGGTAACTCTCCAGTTCACAAAGGGGTATACCTCAACGAAGATGGTTCAGTGAACTTGTCTAAATTGGAATTCTTCTCACCAGGTGCTAACCCATCTAACAAAGCTAAAGGTGGATGGTTGCAAAACTTGAACTCACTTGCAAGCCTTGACTTCGGTTATGCAGCTGACGGTATCTCACTTACTACTCAAGTATCACCTCGTGCCCTTGGTAAGACTCACGACGAACAAGTTGACAACCTCGTAACTATCCTTGACGGATACTTCGAAAACGGTGGACAACACGTTAACTTGAACGTTATGGACTTGTCAGATGTTTACGAAAAGATCATGAGCGGTGAAGATGTTATCGTACGTATCTCTGGATACTGTGTAAACACTAAATACCTCACTCCAGAACAAAAAACTGAATTGACACAACGTGTCTTCCACGAAGTTCTTTCAATGGACGACGCTTTGGGATAAATCTAAGCATATAACAAGAAACAAGCATCCTAGTGATGCTTGTTTTTTCTTAGCTTCTTAAACAGTTTCTACCAAACTGTACAAAACCTTACATTAACAGTTGTTAATAATTATGGATAGGACTATAATACAAACTGAATTTGAAAGAAGGTATTATTATGAAAAAAGTGTTTTTCAAAACTAGTCTTGGAATCACACTTAGCGTCCTAGCTAGTGTCTTATTCCTTGCCCACAAATCTGAATTCTTCAAGGACGATAGTGCCTTATATGATGAATTTGATTCTACGTTGGATTAAGGAGGAGAACTATCATGCAAAAGAAAAAAGCAATTATGATCGGTGCTGGTTTATCAAATATGGCTGCCGCTGTTTACCTCATTCAAGAAGGTAAATGGTCAGGAGACCAAATCACTTTCTACGCTCTTGATAATTACGGATCAAACGACGGTTCCCCTACCCAAGATGTTAAAGATGACTATTGGAATAAAAATCATCCGATGGAAAATCAAAAGGGTTATATTGCTCGCGGCGGTCGTATGCTTAACTACCGTACCTACGTTGACTTGATGGATTTGCTTGATCGGGTTCCTTCAATGACAGAACCAGGTCTTACAGCTGCTGAGGATACTCGCCAATTTGATGCCGCACACCCAACCTATGATAAGGCTCGTCTCTTAGCAGGTGGACAAGGTATCGTTGATGGTGGTAAGCTTGGTTTGAATAATAAAAGTCGTAAGCTCCTTACGCAGTTAATTATGATGCCTGATTCACAAGAGGAAAAACTAGATAACATCACGATTGCTGACTATTTCAAAGACAATACTGAGTTTTTCGAAAGTAACTTTTGGTTTATGTGGGAAACGACATTCGCTTTTAGGACTCGCAGTTCTGCACAAGAGCTTCGTCGTTACATGCACCAAATGATTTATGAATTCACTCAGATTGAGCATTTAGTTGGTGTTAACCGTACACGCTATAATCAATACGAAAGCATCATGAAGCCTTTGATTAATTACTTGGAAAAAGAGGGCTGTCACATTGTCCTTAATCGTCGTGTTGTTGACTGGAAATTCAAGGACAGCAAGATGCAAGACGAAATTACTGTTACTGGTCTTCACATGGTCAATACTAAAACTGATGAAAATGAGTTCGTACCAGTGGATGACGATACAGCAGTCATCTTTACAAACGGTTCGATTACTGACTCTGCAACACTAGGCGATTTCAACACTCCGGCTGCAGAAAACATGGATTATGGTGCTGCTTCAAGTCTTTGGAAAAAGGCATCAGATCATTTTTATAACCTTGGTAATCCTGATAAATTCTTCGCTGATCGTGATGCCAGTGAATGGGTAAGTTTCACTCTCACTACTAAAAATCATCTCTTCTTGAACGAAATTGCTCGTATTACCACTCAGGAACCAGGCAACGCCCTTAATTCCTTTATTTCTACAGAACCAGTGACACCACTCGGTCAAAAAGATGTAACCATGTCAATCGTTGTCCATCACCAACCTCACTTCACTAGTCAAAAACCAAACGAAACGGTTCTTTGGGGATACTTCCTCTACCCTCGTCGTCACGGGGAAATCATTGATAAACCTTATATCGAAATGACTGGTAAAGAGATGCTCCAGGAACTTATTGGACAACTTTCAAAGGTAGACCCAGGGCCTATCAATATCAGCGATAAAGAAGAGGAAATCATGGACAGTGTTATTAACTGTATCCCTGTCTATATGCCATATGCTTCTGCTCTCTTTAACAATCGAGCCAAGTCAGATCGTCCTAAGGTTATTCCAAAACATTCAACAAACCTTGCCTTTACTGGAGAATTTGTCGAACAACCTTATCAAATGATTTTCACAGAAAATAGTGCTGTTCGTTCTGGAGAAATCGCAGCTTTCCATTTTGCTGGTATCCCCATGTCACGTTTGGTGAAAACACCTCGTTATGATAAAGATATCAAAACCTTGTTAAGAGCTGCAAAGAAAATGTTCGATTAAGAATCATTACACACATTAAAGACAGTAAACATCATGATTTCAAAATGTTTGCTGTTTTTTATTTTTGCAAAAACCAGCTTTCATTATATTTTTCTAAATCTACTATAATTTACATTTGACTTTTTATCAGATTAGCTATAAAATAAAAGCGTTTCCGTTTGGTATCTCCAAACACTTCCTTCTCAGAAGCACCATAGAGAAACGATACTCAATTACGTCAAATGGATAGTGTCTAATAACACGTAAACTATCATTGTTATAAGATTAAAGAGTATAAGGAGGACAAATGAATAAGAAAAGTTTTAAACTAATTGGATTAGTAGCTCTCGTAGCAAGTACTATCCTACTCGTAGCCTGCCAGTCTGATACCAAAACCGAATCCTCAAAGTCCAAGGACGTTCAATGGGGTTATACTGGTGCTACTGGTCCAGACCATTGGGGTGACCTTTCTAAAGATTATAAACTCAGCAAAAATGGTAAAGAACAATCTCCGATCAATATCACCGGAGCTGAGGACGTTGATCTTCCAGAACTAAACCTTAATAATCAAGAATCAGAGGCTCAAGTTGAAAATAACGGGCATACAATTGAAGTCAGCTTTAAAAATCCAAAGAATACCCTAACGATTGGTGATGATGTCTATAAATTACAGCAGTTCCATTTTCACGCACCTAGTGAGAATGAAATTGATGGTCAGACTTATCCTCTAGAGGGTCACTTCGTCTACAAGACTGATAATGGAAAAATCACAGTTATCTCAGTTCTCTATAATTATGGCGATGAAAATCAAGCCTTAAAACAAATCTGGGATAAGATGCCTCAGGCTGCTAATACTGAAACCGAGTTGTCTCAACCTATCTCACTAGATGATTTCTATCCTGAAGACAAGGACTACTACAACTTCGAAGGTTCCTTGACAACACCACCATGTACTGAGGGTGTTAACTGGATTGTCTTCAAGAATCAAGAAACCGTTAGTAAGGAACAAGTGGAGAAATTCACTCAAACCCTTGGATTTGAAAATAACCGTCCTATCCAAGATACAAACGGTCGACAAATTAAAGAATAAAGCAAGATAAAAAGCTTGATGATAACTCCTCTCATCGAGCTTTTTTTTCGTTGACAATTAGTTATAGACTTTGTTACACTTGCCCTATGATTATCAAACATACAAGAGATACACTCTCAGAAACTTACCTCGATGCCGTAGCCATCCGAAACACTGTTTTTGTTAAGGGACAAGGTGTTCCTCGCTCCATCGAGATTGATGCGAATGAAGCCTACTGCATCCACTTTGTTCTATATGATGACAAAGGCAAGGCCGCAGCAACCGTACGCCTACTACCGAATAAAGACTTGACTCAGCTTACCCTCCAACGTATGGCGGTGCTCGATGCCTACCAAGGTCAAGGTCTGGGGAGCATTCTCCTAAAAGAAGCTGAAGATTTTGCACAAGAACAAGGCTTCCAGACTATTTCTCTCCATGCTCAACTCAGTGCACTTAAGTTCTACCTCAATAATGGCTATCAAGAAGTCGGTAACATCTTTGAAGAAGCTGGTATCCAACACATTACTGTTGAAAAATCCTTACTAAGTAAAAAAGCTTAAGCAGTTGACCCACTGCTTAAGCTTCTTCTTTTGCCGCAAATATAGGATAACCATGCTCGACAGCCAGAACTGTTACATTTTCTCTAGCTTTTAATGTCTCTGTGATTTTTTTCCAGCTATGATTTCCCATAATGATAACGATCATCGTTACCATATAAACTAAAAAAGCAGGATATCTAGCAAAGTCGGTAAATGTCAATTTTAAGGACTCCAGAATTTTCCTGAGTATAAAGGCGTAACCAATCACAATATGAGTGAGTCCACAAAAGTACCCTAAACATATAAGCAAATACTCTATTTGAAGCTTCTTGGAACGCTTTTTGTAGAGTAACTTATAGTCTTGACCATACTTTTCAAACACAGGAAAATGAATATCAAACCCTCTTCTCATACGAAGGACTTTTAAATCGGGTTGGGCACGATACCCAAGGCAATGAATCAGTTTGTATAGTAGTTCTCTTATCAAAATATAAAAAGAAATAATAAGGTTAGATAACAAGCTAATAAATACCAAAATTACAAAAGAGTCTACATCTCTATCCGTCGTCAAAAAAATGATCACCACTGTAAAACACATACCACAGACAAAGAGACTACTCCCGTTAAGCATGCAAAAGAGCAGACTCAGAAACCAAGGGATAAGCTTTCTTTCCTTGGAGTGTCTACTCGACCGTTTCACGAATCAGCTCCTTCTTCATTATCTCAATTAAAACATCTCTATCCTTAATCCATTGAGCCCTCTCATCCTTGTAATAAGTACGATTACTGAGGAAAACCGCCGCACGTTGAGCTGGGATGTTAATCAGAATAAAGGTCCCTGTATAACCTGTATGAAGAATCCAATCTTCTTGGAGGTCCCAAGCGACACTACGTTCCTTGTTGGATTGGCTGATATTCTGCGTCATATTTTTAGCAAAATCATCCGTCAAATAATGGTTAACAAAGATTTCCAAATCCTTTAGGGTTGAAAAGAGACCTGCTGAACCTGTATGCTCCTTGAGAACTCGAGCCTTGGGGTCATGAACAGTTCCCCCCGGAATTCCCTCAACAGTTGGAACAGCAAGGTCAACTGGCCCAAACTGTGTTTCAGACATACCAAACGGTTGGAAAATTTCGCTATCAAAGAGCTTATCCAGTGTTGTTCCAGAGACTTTTTCAAGCATCAAGCCTAGGAGAATAAAATTAATATCTGTATACAAGAAAGGTTTATCATCCCTAACTTTGATGGCATTAATAGCAGCAATCAAGCCAGCTTGGTCTAAGTCATCACGATTTGGAATAAAAGGATCAATTCCGCTACTGTGAGAAAGAAGCTGACGAAGGGTTAACGTCTTATCCACTTCTTCAGGATAATAGGTCGATAGTTTCTCATCCAAGTCCAATTTTCCCGCTTGCAAGTAGAAAAGACAGAGGGTCCCAACTCCGACTACCTTGGAAACACTAGCTAGATCATAGGTCAGTCCTGGAACTACCGGATGCTTTCCATCCTGAGTTCCTAGATAATGCTCCTGCCAACCTTGTCCATCATAAAGTGCAAGGCTGGCACCTGGAAAGATGTCAGCCTTGATGTAGTCTGTAATTGTTGACAATGTTTGTTGAAAATTAGTCATTACTTTGTAAACCAAACCTCAATATTGCTCATGTCAGTGAGTGCGAGCAAGTTCCCTTTGCTGTCTAGGTAACTAGAGAACTGTTCTTTTTCAAGTTTATCATGCAAGGCAACTAAGTCATAGTCTTCTGCCACCTTAAACTCTAGAATTTCCAAATCCCAAGTCTGGTCTGGACTCACTTGGAGGTCAGGACCTTCTGCTTTTTCAAAGTGGATAGACAAAGGCAATTCTTCGCCAAAAAGATTGTCGTAGAAGAAAGCTGCTTGGGCTGTATCAACAACGTTCAAGGTCAAAGACTCAACCGTAAAGTCTGATACTCCTTTGAAGTCTTCTTTTTCTTCAACATCTGCGTATTCAACTGTCTTGAGAGTAGACAAGTCATCTTCAGCATGCATCAAAATAAGACCATTCTCAGGTGAGATTGTTTCAAAAGCATAGCCCTTTTCCCCTTGGAAAATAGCCTTGGCCTGGTGATCATCACGCGCCAAAAGGTACTCAATCTCAAGTGGATTTGAAACTTTAATGACCACTTTATTAATTTTCTTAGGACCTTCAACAGCGCGACAACGATAAGCTGGTGACTCCTCAATCACAAAAAGTGAGTTACGGTCTGTCCAATCTGTGAAGACCGCAAGGGCATTTTCCTCAGTCAAAAGCTTAAATCCTAATGTATTTTGGTAAAAATCAATATTTTCTTGTCTGTTATTTACACGAAAAATTGGTGTGTGAAACTTAAAATTCCCTGATTGCGTCATGACAACCTCCATTCTTTTCTATTTTATCCGAAAAGAGCCTGTGTGACAAGGATTTTCCTAAGAAAAAACAGTATTGTAATTTTTTCACTTTCTTTCACACAAATTATGAACTATTACATTATCTTTACTTTGGGGCTAGCATTTTCCTCATTTTAGAGTATAATAGAGTCTATGAAAACTCTTGTCAATAATCTGGCATTTAGACATGCCTATCAGGGATTTTTTTTACTGCTGATGATAGCTATCCCAAACATCACCTTAGGTATGACAACCTTATATAACAATCAGACTGGATTGACCTTCACTAACCTAGAAAGCTGGGGGATTATCACTGTCAACCTCATTATTTTTTATATTAGCTATCTTTGGGCTAAGAGTGAGGGTATGATTCACAACTTTAGCTTAAATCGAAAGGATATCAAAGCCATTATCTGGGGCTTTGCCATTATCTTCTTGATGGGACTCATCGGAAGTAACCTCATGTTACTGACCCACACCAACTACCATGCAGAACTTCAAAAGACGCTCACAACAATTCCTATCCTACCTGTAGCCATTGGTATGATCACGACAGCCGTCCTCCAAGAAATCCTCTTTCGCAAGTGGATTTTCACCTGGTTAGCTCCTTATTCAAAAACGGCTGTGCTAGTCAGCACTGGGCTCTTTTGTCTCTTTCATATGCCAACTAATCTTGCCTACCTCACTCTTTATATCGGAATGGGCTTGGCTCTCTCTATGGTCTACCAAAAAAGAGAAAACTTATCTGCAAGTATCACACTTCATGTTTTATGGAATCTTTACACCTTAGGTGCTACCATTCTAGTAATGACTAATCCAATGTGACTGAGAATATTTTCTCAGTTTTTTATTACTTTCAAAATTTTAAGCATAAAAAAATCTGAAGCACTAACTTCAGATTTTTTGTATTGATTAAAGGTAGAGGAACTTGAACAAAGCTATAGCTAAAACTCCTGCTAAGATTGGAGCCACAACTGGAACCCATGAATACCACCATTTAGAATCACCTTTGTGTTCACCAAGAACTGTTGTTGGCAAGATGTGGTGGAGAAGACGTGGCATCAAGTCACGGGCTGGGTTAAGAGCTGGACCTGTTGCACCACCAAACGAAATAACCAAGGCTGCAACCAAGAAACCAACACCGATGTGGGCAACCGCAAGTGCACCATTAGCCATTTGACCTGTTACAGCTTCTTTATCATACCCATATTGAACTGCTTGTGAGACTAATTTGTGACCAAAGTAGTTGTTAGTCAAGGCAAGAGCACCAAAGAAGAGAAGGAATGAACCCGCAAACTCATTGGCAAAACCATTAAGCCAAGCACGTTTGTGATTTTCCTCTGAGTCTGAGTTATCATCAACAGCAGAGATTGTAGAGAAGGTACCGAGGATGTTGTTTGGATTCTCAGTTTGAAGATAATAAGGTTGGTGAACCCAAACCACGATAGCTTGTCCTAAGAAAGCACCGAGAAGTTGAGCAATCAAGTAACCTGGAACGGCTACCCATGAGAACAAGCCAGATGCAGCAAGTCCAAGTGTGAAGGCTGGGTTGATGTGGTTACCAGAAACATCACCAAACATAAGTGCTGGCATCATTACCGCAAAACCATAACCAAAACCAATAACAAGCCATCCAGACTTATTACCCTTAGTCCCTTTAAGCTCAACATTGGCAACCGAACCATTACCAAGTGCAACCATCAAAGCTGTCCCAATAAACTCAGTAATGTACTTCATAATCCAATCATGACTGAGCGCTTCTTTTAGAAAATCATTCATTTGTCTCTTTATTTCCTTTCACATTTTACAATAATTTAGACATCTATCATTTTATCAAGTATAATGTCTGATGTAAAGATATTTCTGAAATGTTTACGTATTCTTTTTTTGAGGTTTTAAAGTATGAAATTTAATCAGTTTAGTTACATCCCAGTAAGTCCTGAAATGGCTTGTCAGGAACTCCATTCTCTGGGCTTTGAAGTCTCTCCAAATGCTAGTGCCAAGGATAATTTTGAAGCCTTTGTTCGTAAGTCCTTCCTCTTCTTTGAAGACACCGACTTAGCTTTGAAAAATTGGATTGCTGATACAGAGACTGATCTCCTAACCTTCTTCCAATCAGACCGTCCTTTGACTGCTGACGTCTTTGGTTTGGTAGCTCTTCAAATGCTAGGATTTGTCCCTAATGTAGACTTTACAGATAGTGTTGCTTTCCTAGAGGAAATGGCTTTCCCAATTACTTTTGATGGTAGCCTTAGTAACCTCCATCAATTGCTAGCAACACGCACACAGTCTGGCAATACCTTAATTGATCAGTTAGTAGCTCAGGATTTAATCCCTGTAAATAATAACTACGTCTTCTTTAACGGTAAGAGCTTGGCAACATTTGACACTAATCAGCTTCACCGTGAGGTGGTTTATGTTGAAACACCTGTAGATACCGATAAAGATGGGCAGTTAGACTTGGTCAAAGTGACTATCTTACGTCCTAATGTGGACTTCCCAGTTCCAGCCATGATGACCGCAAGCCCTTATCAACAAGGGACTAATGAGCCTGCTTCAGATAAGCTTACCCACAAGATGGAAGGTGATTTGCTCGTCAAACCAGCAGGTGAAATCTCCCTTAACCAACCAGAAATCAAGACACCAGAGGCAGACCTTACGCCTATCAATCCTGTCACGAAGGCTCAGGAGCGTTTTGCTCACACAGATACCTACACGCTTAACGATTACATGTTGGCTCGTGGTGTGGCTTCTATCTATGTGTCGGGTGTCGGTACCTTCAATTCCGAAGGCTTCATGACCTCTGGAGACTATCAACAAGTTCTGGCCTATAAAGCTGTCATCGACTGGCTCAATGGTCGTGCACGCGCCTTTACTAGCCGTAGTAGACAGCATACCATCACTGCGGATTGGGCTTCTGGTAAAGTGACTACTACCGGACTTTCATACTTGGGTACCATGTCCAACGCCCTTGCTACAACTGGTGTCGACGGTTTGGAGATGGTTATTGCTGAAGCGGGTATTTCATCTTGGTACGACTACTATCGTGAAAATGGACTCCTCGTCAGTCCTGGAGGCTACCCTGGTGAAGATCTCGACACCTTGACCGAATTTACCTATTCTCGTGCCCTATTAGCTGGAGAATACCTACGCCACCAAAAAGACTACCAAGCCTATCTCAAAGAGCTAAGCACAGCCATTGATCGTACGCATGGTGATTATAGCCAGTTTTGGCATAACCGTAACTATGTGCAGTTCGCAGACCGTGTTAAAGCTACCGTTGTCTTTACACATGGTAGTCAAGACTGGAATGTCAAACCGATTAACGTCTATCAAATGTTCAATGCTCTTCCTGACACTCTTGAAAAACACTTCTTCTTCCACAATGGTGCCCACGTTTACATGAATGCTTGGCAGTCTATTGACTTCCGAGAAAGCATGAACGCCTTGATTTGTCAGAAACTCCTTGGTTTGGAGAATGGCTACACACTGCCTACTGTTATCTGGCAAAACAACCAGTCTGAACAGACCTGGGAAGTCCTCGATAACTTTGGACACGACAATGGTAAAAACATTCCGCTTGGTGAGGCTGAAGCTAGTATCGCTAACCATTATGAAGAGGAAACCTTCACCAAATATGGTAAAGCTTACCAAAGCTTCAAGGATGACCTCTTTGCAGACAAAGCCAATGCCATTACCTTGGACTTTGAACTGGACCAAGATATCCAGATTAATGGTCGTGTCCACCTAGAGCTCAAGGTTAAGTCTAACACAAACCGTGGTCTCATTTCGGCCCAAGTTCTAGAAATGGGTGACAAGAAGTATCTCGCACCTATTCCCGCTCTCAAACGCATGAATCTAGATAACGGCCGTCTCTTCAAGGAAGAAGCCTTACGTGAATTGCCATTCAAGCAGGCAAAATATCGTGTCATTACCAAAGGACACCTTAACCTGCAAAATCGTAAAGACCTCCTCACCATTGAGGATGTCACTCCAAATGAATGGATGACTATCGGCCTGGACTTGCAACCAACCATCTACAAACTCAACAAGGGCGACAAACTCCGACTTGTTCTCTATACCACAGACTTTGAACACACTATTCGTGACAATAGTGACTACGAATTAACCGTGGACCTAAGCCAAAGTCAGATGACATTGCCTTATTAGCTTTTTATAGTCAAAACCACCCGTGAGAACGGGTGG